>JAUWQU010000515.1 GCA_030610965.1 Phycisphaerae bacterium | reverse complement strand
CGCACCGACAAGCGCGAGGTGGTCGCCGCCAGGGCAGTCAAGGTGGTCAAGGCCTTCCGCAAGCGATACACGCTGGTGCATGTCACCGACGCCCACATCACCAAGGACTGGGCCGGCGATCTGGAAACCGGCCACGACCCGTGCATGAAGCAGATCGAGCAGATCGTTCGCACGGTCAACATCATCGGCCCGGAGTTTGTCATCCACACCGGCGACGCCATCATGGACTCCACCAGGCCCGCGGTCGCCGGCATGGACGTCAAGCGCAAGTGGGAGTGTTTCTACGAGGGCGCCGGCGGGGTTCGCACGTTCCACGGGCTGAGAGCAGCATTCTTCGCCACGGCCGGCAACCACGACTACTTCCAGGCGAGCAACAAGGCCGCCCAGTACGCCGAGTACAACGGCCTGCGCACGTTCGGCTTTGCCTACGGCACGGGCAGATTCATGGCCGTGGACGACTCGCTGGCCAAGGACATGCCCGCGCAGATCAAGGTCCTTGATGCCTTCCTCAAGCAGGCCGGGCCCGGCGAGTTCCGCGCACTCTGCCATCACCAGCCGATGAACACGGATCGGGGCTTCATGACCGCCAACCAACTCCAGTTGGTTATGTCGGGCCACATTCACCGGAATAGCGACCTCCAGTTCGGCCGCACGCTGCGGCTGACGACCAAGAACTGCGGCAGGCCGGTGAGGGACAATCCCGGCTGGTTCCGCGTGATTACGATCGAGGGCTCGAAGATCGTCTCGAACGTCGCCTTACAGTACGGCGACAACAAGACGCTGACCCCGCTGCTGACGCTCGATTACGAATCCGCCAACGACGGCGCCGCCACGCGCAACCGCGCCACCATCACCAACGGCTTCGACATGGCCTGGCCCGAGTGCAAGGTGCGCTTCGTGATGAAACCCGGCGCCTACGCGGTGACCGGCGGAACGGTCGAGCAGATCATCAAGGGCGACAAGGCCGCCGTCTACGACGTAAGAGTCCCCGTAGCCGCCAAAGCCAAGGCCGTGGTGACGATCCAGGCGAAGTAGCCAGGTTTGCAGCCCGGACTTCCGGGCAAGCGAGGGAAATGAAGCGGGCGGGCATCGAAAGCCGATACCCGCCCGTGGGTGGTTGTATGTTCGGCCGGTTATTTGCGGCGTCTGCGGGCCAGGCCGATCGCGCCGATCACCAGCAGGGAAAGCGTCGCCGGCTCGGGGACGGTGTCGAAGCGGATCTCGCCCAGGCCATACCACGAGCCATCGCCGAAGTTCTGGAGGTTGGTGATCTGGATGTCGGTCACGCCCGTCTGTGCGGCGAACGTGAACGTCTGCACCGCGATCGGCGGGTCGATGTCATTGAATCCCAGGAGCCCAGTGATCGAGATCGGGGTGGAATAGTTCGCGCCTCCGTTGGTCGAGAACGCGATGTCGAACGAGGCAATCGCTCGCTTGTCCCACACGCCGCTCGTACCATCGTCGGAACCCCTGTCGTAGTTCCAGATATGGACGGCTTCCACGTTCGTCGCGTCGCCCAGGTCGAAGTCCAGGACCTGGGTAACGCTCTTGGTGCCCAGCCAGTAGTCGGTGGTGCCGCCGGTTGAGGCGTGGGTCTCCGCCAGGATATCACCGCTCGTGCCGCCGCCGGAGAGGCCGTCGCCGTTGATCGTCTCGGTAAGGTTTCGATCCGTGCTGATCGAACTCGTCGCGGTCGCCGCGGTGGGCGTGATGATTGCCGCCTGCGCGGTCATCGCGAACACGAACATCAAACCCGCGGCCAGGAATGCTATGTTTCGTCGATCAATCATCAAATGCCTCCTCTCCAACTCGGGGAACTCGTATTAGCCATACGCCTATTGTGTCGCCATGAAGTGACCTGGCGGCGACAGCAGGGCTGGCCCTCGCTCAACCTTTAGACTCCTTATGCTAACGCGCCTTGGCCATTTCGTCAAGTCATATCTCGGCAGATAACTCGGCGGGATCCGCCTTAAGTCACGGCGGGTGGGGCGGTTGCCGGGAATCCTGGATCACCAAACGATGGCCCTGGCCCCCAGGGCGGCGTTTCGCTCTGCCATCTGGGCTAGGCTGCCCGAGCCTTTCAGGCTCAAAACAGAACAACCCAAAGGCTTATCTACGGGCCATTGGGGACAGTCATCGATTAGGCGCCTCAGCGCCGGCCGGGCCGCGGCCGACGGCGAAGATCAGCGTCGTCTGGATGAAGAGCGGGATGGCGATCCACAGGATCGTCAGCGGGTGGGCGAGGCCTGCTCTTCACGCGGCCGACACTTCTTCAACAGGCCCACTGTCCCCGGAAGCGCTGCCTGCAATTATCGAAAGGGGACTTTCGCAACGCATCTTCTCAGCGTATCATGGTGAGCAAGCTGCCCTTGTTGGCCGCCTTCGTTGAGGATGGGCTTAACGAAATACGCAGGGGAACGCCACATGTATCTGTCGAACATCACGATCGAGAATTTCCGATGCTTCGGGGAAGGCCCCAAGAACTTTGAAATGTCATTGAGGCCGGGGCTGACCGCCTTGGTCGGCGAGAATGACGTGGGCAAGTCGGCCGTGATCGATGCGTTGCGTTTCGCGTTGGGGACAACCGATCAGGAATGGTATCGGCTCGACGATTCAGACTTCCATCAGGAGGGCGAAAAGGCATCGACCGAAATCAGGGTTAACTGCAAGTTTGAGAAGCTGAACGAAGTAGAGAAACCGGCATTTCTGGAATATCTGACTTACGGTAAGAATCCCGGGGATGAACCGATCCTATACGTTAACTGGACGGCAAGCGTAGCCAGAGATGGCGCTCGGGGCAGGCCTTACCGGCGATTTGAAGTCAATTCTGGAAAAAGCGGCGATGGGCCTACCATTGTCGCTGGTGCTCGTGAGTTGCTGCGTGCCACTTACCTCCAGCCTCTGCGTGATGCGGAGCGGGCCTTGTCGGCCGGTCGCGGTTCTCGCCTATCCCAGGTACTCCAGCAGACGAAGGCCGTTAAGGAGCATGGAGACCCGTACCCGGAAGATGGCGAGATTGACCGGGGGAATTTGAGCAACCTTAGCGTGCTTGGGATCGGAGACCTTGCCAATGATCTGATGCGGAACAACGAGTCCATCAAGAATGTGACAGGCCAGGTGAATGAGCACCTTCGCTTGCTCCGCCTGAAGGGCGAGGAGGTCGCCAGCAGCATCGATGTGAGCGGATCGAACGACCCCGAGGATGTGCGACTGCGGCGACTTCTTGAGAAACTCGATTTGAGCCTGGCTGGTGGAGCCGGCAAGCTTGGATTGGGCTCCAACAACCTGCTTTTCATGGCCTGCGAATTGCTTCTTCTGGCCAACGAGGACGCCGGGAGCCGTCTGCTGTTGATCGAGGAGCCGGAGTCGCACCTTGACGCCCAGCGTCAGTTGAGCGCAATGAAGTTCCTGCAGGAAAAGGCCAGCGAGAAGAAGATACAGATCATCCTGACAACGCATAGTCCGAACCTTGCTTCGGCCATCGATCTGGACAGCATCGTTATGATTCGCAAGGGTCGGTCATTCTCGATGGCCAGAGGGCAGACGCATCTCGACGAATCCGACTATCGTTTCCTTCAGCGCTTTCTGGACGTCACAAAGGCGAATCTATTCTTTGCCCGAGGCGTGGTGATAGTCGAAGGAGATGCGGAGAACATTCTCCTGCCGACGCTCGCCAGGCTGATCGGTTGCGATTTCACGGAGCACGGCGTATCAATCGTCAATGTCGGCGGCGTTGGCTTGCGCCGCTACGCGAAGATCTTTCAGCGAGCGGATGCGGATGGAGAGGCCAAGGACAAAGATGGAGACGCCAAGGATAAAGACGAAGGGACGAAGGACAAGGAGATAGATATCCCTGTTGCCTGCATTACGGACATGGACGTTATGCCGAACTGTGCGCCCTGTATCATCGGCAAGCTTGAGAAAGACGACGAATGGCCGACGGAGGATAGCAGTCGTCGCTGGAAAGCCAAGAAGCACTTCGGCAATTCTGAGGAAGCGTTAGCGG
>JAUWQU010000310.1 GCA_030610965.1 Phycisphaerae bacterium | reverse complement strand
TACCCGGCCTGCGCGTACCCCTGTCAACGCTTCGACGACGCCCTCACGGACGTCTCCGCATGACTCGGGGCCGTTGTGGCCCGCTACGCCTTCAACGTGTGACTTTTTCATTCACTGCACCTTGCCGGTTTATCCCGGCGCCCAGCACCAAACCACAAGCACCAAATAGCAGACAAGGGCCAAGTACCAAAAAGCCAAGCTCCAAACGGCCGTGGCCAGAATATGTAGAAAACGTCACGTAGGCAGAGCATTCATGAACGAAATGCTGAAGCGAGTTTGCCCTTCTGCATGTTTGCGTTTTGAGATTTGTTGTTTGGTCCTTGTTTGAGTTTTGGTGCTTGTCCAAGCTTTTGAACTCATGATAATTCACAATCTATTCGACGCACTACACTAGCGCGCCCAGGACCCAGGCATGAGCAAAGACGAAAACCTCCTGGCGATCGACGTCGGCACGCAGAGCGTTCGCGCGGCCGTGGTGGGTGTCAACGGTGAGATCCGGGGCATTGCCCAGGAATCTCACGAAGTTGACAGCCCCAGGCCCGGCTGGGCTCAGCAGCAACCCGACGCATGGTGGTCCGAGGCGGCCTCGGCCATCGGCAGGGTTCTGGCCGAGACGAACACGGCGCCCGGTTCGATAGCCGCCATCGCCACCTGCGGACAGATGCACGGGCCGGTCGGCGTGGACGAATCGGGCGAGATCACCACGGCCTGGGTGCAGCTTTGGTGCGACAAACGGGCGGACGAGCAGTGCGCCCGCATTCGGGCGGACCACGACGAGGCCGCCCTGGCCGACATCGCCGGCTCGTGGGCAAACCCGGCATGGACCGGCCTGAAGGTCCGATGGATCAAGGACCACGACCCCGAGGCCTACAGCCGCAGCCGATGGTTCCTCGTGCCCAAGGACTTCATCAACTACCGCCTGACCGGCCAGGCCGCGGCCGACCCCAGCGAGGTCTCCGGCTCGTTCCTCTGGGACTGCCGAACCGACGCCTATTCGCCCGAGTTGGCCGATGCGGTCGGCGTGGACCTCCGGCGATTCGCCCGTGTGCATCCTTCGCACGAGGTCGTCGGCAAGGTGACCGCCCGCGCCGCGAGCCTCACGGGCCTTCTGGAAGGCACGCCCGTCGTCGCCGGCGGGGGCGACTTCCCGGTGTCCATGCTGGGTTTCGGCATCGTCGGGGAGGGCGTGACGGCCGACGTCACCGGCACGAGTACGCTCATAGCCCTTCATCACGCCCGGCCGCTGGTACACCCGGCCGTGCAGAACCTCCGCCACGTCGTCGGCGGCTGGATCCCGTTTACGATTCTCGACTGCGGCGGGTTGAGCATGAAGTGGTGCCGCGACCGGGTCTCGTCGGTTGGCTCCCAAGAAGTGTCGTTCGAGTCGCTGATCGAAATGGCGGGCGGGATTGCCCCCGGCTGTGATGGGCTTGCGTTTTACCCTTACATGCTGGGCGAGCGGCGGCGCGAGAACACGTCGGCCCGCGGAGGCTTCTTGGGCATTCGCCTGGGCCACGGCGGAGGGCATTTCGTCCGCGCGGTGATGGAAGGCGTGGCGATGGCGATCGGGCGCGACGTGAGCATCTTCCGAAGCCTGGGCGTGGAGGTCGACGAGGTCCTCTGCGTCGGCGGAGGCAGCCGGAACGAACTGTGGAACCGCATCAAGGCCACCGTCCTGGAAGTGCCGCTCGTCCTGACCGACGAGCCAGAGGCCGGGCTCAAGGGCGCCGCCCTGCTCGCCGCGGCAGGGGCAGGACTCGTCGACGACCCCGCCGCGGAGGCCCGCCGCCGTCGCTCGGCCGGGCGAACCATCCAGCCGCAACCCGAGGACTACCCGACCTACCGCGCCGCCCTGGCGGAATTCATCCGAATCTACGACCACATGCTGGGGTTCTGGATGGGGCGGTAGCGCAGGTGGCCCCGCTACGTGATGCTTGTCACGCCGTAGCCGGCTGGCAAAGGCGGATGGTGCGGCAGTTAGGAACCACAACTGGCGCAAGTCTGGCCACGCCCCATCCCACCAGCCGACCAGGGCTTGGCAAGCGACATCTGTATGGTATCCACATGGTATCCACAGATTTCGTGACCCCAGATTTCAGGGATTTCGTAGGCCGGCCGAGAAAGGCCAAGCCAAGGCGCAAGACAAGGCAAGAAGGCAGCAAAAATGGCTGACTATCCCCCATATTATCCCATATTGTAACAATCATGGAATGCCCCAGTTACAGATGGCAGTGCCATTCGTGACTGTCCCGAATGAATGGCGCGATTTATACTTTTCGTATTATTGGCGTTTTTCGGGAAGAGCCTGAAAATGAGTGGCTTATGTCACAAGGAATTCACTTTGTCCTTGACGGATGTGGAAATTCGAGTATACTGTATAGTGGAGAGGTAAAAGCGTGAGTGTGCATGCATGGGAAAGAGCCTGAACGTGAAGGGTTCCCCCGGAGAACTCGGGGAAACGAAAGGAAGGAATCATGAGGATTACACTGTTGGTTTTACTGGCCGGAACGATCTGTCTCGGCTTGGCCGTATCCGCCCAGGCGGCTGTTGGGACCTGGAACGTCACATCGGGCAACTGGAGCCTCGACACGAACTGGGCGGAAGGCGCCGTGCCTTCGGCAGCGAAGGCGTATATCCGTAACGGCGGTACCGCCATACTCGACTCTGCGGTGCCCAACATCACCGAGTTCGACATCGAGAGCGGGAGCATCGTGGAGGTCAAGCCGGGCGCCCAACTGACGGGCTCCGGGTATTGGAAGGTAGGCGACAACGGCACCTCGGGTATCACGGGTACCCTGTTGCAGACCGGCGGGGCTCTCAAGACTACCAGCGACCTTTATCTGGGCGACGACTCTGACGACCACGGCGTGGTTAAGATGTACGACGGAACCCTGGAGATTGGGGACGACCTGAAGCTCGGCGACGACGGCGGAGGGCTGTTCGAGTTGCACGGCGGCACGGTGACCGTTAACGGATACGTCGGCATCGCCAACAAAACGGCCCCAAACAGCATCGGGACCTTCAAGATCAGCGGCGGGGTGCTCAACCACCTCGGCGACGCCGGCGGAAATGCTGATGATACTTGGTTCATGGTCGGCAAGGGCGGCGGGGCCGGCCTCCTCCAGGTGACCGGCGGCCTGGCGGACATCAATGTCAACACTTACATGCAGGCCGCCAATGGGACCCTCGAAGTCGTGCTCGACGCCACCGGCATTTCCACGATCGATGCCAGCGGCGGCATGGAACTGGCCGGCACGCTGACCGTGACGCTGGCTGACGGCTTCACCCCCGCGCCCGGGACGTACGATCTGATCGTCGCCCAAGGCGCGCGGACCGGTCAGTTCCAGTTCACCAACTTCCCCTCCGGGGACTACTCGGTGAGCTACCCGACCGGCAGCGAGATCGTCCGCCTGACGGTCGTGCCCGAGCCGGCGACGATGGGCCTGCTGGCCCTCGGCGGCCTGGGCCTTCTGAGGCGGCGGCGCCGGGCATAATGCTGAGGTAAGTACGTTACTCACGGGGCTGCAAGGGCTCGTCTGACGGGTCACGTATGGTGCCCCCAACATCGTCGTCGGTAAGATTGAGTGGCACGACGGCAGCCCGGATGTCATCTCGGTCGTTCGGTTCCTCGATACCGACACCATGACCGAGGCGGCTTTTGACGCCCTCATCACCGCCCAGCCCCAGTTCTCCTCGGCCAACTGGACGGGCACGCAGCCGGATCTGGCTCAGTCCCAGTTCGAAATCATCTCGGTTGGCGGCGGCCGTTTCTTCGCCGACGAGCTCCGCATCGGCACGGGATTTGCCAACGTTACGGTCCCCGAGCCGGCCACTATGGCGGTGCTGGCCTTTGGTGGAATCGCGGTCCTCAGGCGCCGCCGTCGGGCATAAGAAGACGTAAGCCGGTCACTCAAGTGACAGGCGCAACCGCATGAACGGGCAATGGGCTGCCGCAACCGCGGCCGCGGAGGCTCGCCCGCGTTTCGGGCGGCGCCCGCCTGAGAACTCTTCTCGCACAGCGCCGGATCGCATACAATGCGCCGACTAGGCAGGCGAACCTTTCCACGGGCCGCCGGCCTGCGATTGACAGAAGCGATCGTCAGCAGAGAGGAAACCCAGGCAATGGCAAGATCGTCCACTACGCGTAACTCGAAGGCGGGCATCGGCCGCCGCGGGTTCTTGAAGGCGACGCTGGCGGCGGCCGGGACGCTGGCCGTGGGGCCGCGCGTGCTTCGCTCGGCCGACAGCAAGCCGCTGCGCATCGCCGTAATCGGCGTGGCGGGCAGGTGCGCCGCCCATTACGGCTGGCTGGGCAAGGAGAAGGTCGTCGCGCTTTGCGACGCCGACACTCGCTGGTTCGACGAGCCGGCGGAAGTCTACCGGCAGATGAACCCGAACCTCAAGTCGGCCGGCGCCACCTTCCCCGACGCCAAACGCTACAGCGACTACCGGGAGATGTTCGACCATCCGGACGACTTCGACGCCGTGACGATCTGCGTGCCGGACCACCACCACTACCCCGCCGCCATCCGCGCCCTGCGGGCCGGCAAGGCGGTGTTCTGCGAAAAGCCGCTGACCTGGTCGGTCTGGGAGGCCCGGCAGCTCGCGGCCGAGACCGCAAGGCTCCACTTGCCGACGCAGATGGGCGACCAGGGCATGGGCGGCGTGGGCTGGCGGCAGGCCCACGCGTACTACCATGCCAACGCGATCGGGCAGGTGCGGGAGGTTCATGCCTGGATCCCCTTGCCCGGCGGGCGGTTCGGCAGTCCGGGCATCGCCCGCCCGGTAGGCGCGGACCCGGTGCCCAAGACGCTCGACTGGGATGTCTGGCTGGGCCCGGCCCCCGCGAGACCCTACAAGCAGGGCGTGTACCACACGAAGAAGTGGCGCTACTGGGCGGACTTCGGCGGCGGGACGCTGGGCGACATCGGCCCACACACGTTCACCACGATGTTCAAGATACTCCAGCCGACCTGGCCCACGCGGGTGGAAATGGTCAAGTCCACGGAGTTCAATGGCGATTCGTACCCCAAGAGCCGGATCGTGCGGTGGGACTTCCCCGCCGCCGCCGGGCGGGACGCGTTCTCGACGTACTGGTACGACGGCGGGCTTCAGCCGCCGCGGCCAAAAGACCTCGAGCCCGGCAGGCAGCTCGAACGCTCCGGCTGTCTGTTCATCGGAACCAAGGGAACGATGCTCGTCACGGGTTCGCACAACAGCAGCGCGATATTGATCCCGGAATCCAAGCGCAGGACCGTGGGAAAGCCCAAGATGATCGCCCCGGCCTCGCGCGGGCACTTCGATGAATTCGTCCAGGCCGCCAAAGGCCTGCTGCCATGGGATGCGCCGCTGTCGAACTTCAAGTTCGGTGGAAACATGACGGGGGTCATCCAACTCGGCAACGCGGCCCTGAAGGCGTCCAGGCACACGCTGGATATCGACCCGAAGACCGGGCGAATAACCAACCTGCCCGAAGGCGAGGACCCCTCCACCCGAAAGCCCAGGCCGGGCTGGTACGTGTAGGGCTCCGTCAGAGCTCATGAGAAGAAGCGGAGAAGATCGCCGATAACGTCGGAAACGGTATCAGAGGGG
>JAUWQU010000529.1 GCA_030610965.1 Phycisphaerae bacterium | reverse complement strand
ATATTGAGCAGGCGGGCTTGTAGTGGCCCCGTCAGGGGCTTCTTGAAGAATCGCCTTACGGCGACACTACGAACCCCCCCGTAACTGAGGCATTACCTTTTCGGAGCGAAGAATGTTGAAGATCGATGACACAACGCTGGTAGTGGTTGACTTTCAGGGCAAGCTCGCGCGGATCGTGCTGGACAGCGAGCAGGTGATCGCTTCGGCGTGCAAGCTGGCTCGCGCGGCGGCCTTGCTGCACCTGCCGATCATCTGGACCGAGCAGAACCCCGCGGGCCTCGGCGCGACGGTTGAAGAACTTGCGCCGCTGCTGCCGGGTGAGCCCATCGCCAAGCAGGCGTTCAGTTGCTGGGGCGAGCCGGTCTTCGCCGAGAAGCTCGCAGCCTCCGCGCGGCGGTCGGTGCTGCTGGCGGGCATCGAGGCGCACATTTGCGTTTTTCAGACGGCCGTCGACTTGTGCGAGGCCGGCTACGACGTACACGTTGTGGCCGAGGCCGTCTCGTCGCGCACGGACGCCAACCGCCGCATCGGCCTGGGCCGCATGGCCAAGGCGGGCGCAGCGATAACGAGCGTCGAGATGGCCATGTTCGAACTGCTCGCAACCGCCGGCCCGGCGGGTCCGGCCGGCGGCGAGAAGTTCAAGCAGATGCTCAAGATCATCAAATGACACTGTCGGCGGCGCGCCTCGCCACTTGCCCGGCGGCGGCGATGTCTGTAGAGTTTTATGTAGCAGGCATTTGCCCGGCACGGAATTCCCGTCCGGGCCAGTTGCCCGCGGCAAGTGCGTGTGAGTTGATGAAAGCGAACCGAACGGCCTTCATACACGGTCCCCAGATCGAGCAGTACTCGTATCCGCCGGAATGCGCCTTCAGCACGTCGCGTGGGCCGCGGGCACGCAAGATGCTCGCCTCGATGGGCCTGCTCAGCGGGGCCGGGCGCGGCGAAGTCGCACCCGTGCCGGCCGACCGCGGGGAGCTGCTCACGTTCCACGTCGAAGCCTACCTCGACGCGCTGGCCAAGGCGCCGCAGGGCTTTCTGGACATAGAGGGGCTCTTCATGGGCCTCGGCACGCCGGAGACGCCCATCTTCCACGGCATGTACGAGTACGCCGCCTTGGCAGCCGGGGCGACGCTGACCGGCGCAAAGCTGCTGCTGGCGGGCGAGGCGGATATTGCATTCAATCCGTCCGGCGGCTTTCATCACGCCCAGGCGGCCTGCGCGTCGGGCTTCTGTTACATAAACGACATCGTCATTGCCTGCGAGCATCTCGCGGCCGCGGGAAAGCGGGTGTTCCTTGTGGACATCGACGCCCATCACGGCGACGGCGTTCAGGGCGCCTTCTACGACCGCAGGGACGTGATGACGCTTTCGTTCCACGAGAGCGGCAAGACGCTTTTTCCGGGCACGGGCTTCGAAGATGAGATCGGCCAGGGCCAGGGCGAAGGCTACAGCGCCAACGTGCCCCTGCCGGCCGGAACCTACGACGAGGCGTACCTGCGGGCCTTCAAGGCCGTGGCGCCGCCGCTGATAAGCGCGTTCGACCCGGACCTTATCGTGCTGGAGGCCGGCATGGACTGCCTCGCCGGCGACCCGCTCACGCACATGTCGCTGACCAACAACGCCTACGCCGAGGCCGTCCGGCTGGTGCGGGACATCGGGAAGCCGCTTCTGGTAACCGGCGGCGGCGGGTATCATGTTCAGAACTCCGCTCGCGGCTACGCGCTGGTATGGGTGGTTCTGTGCGGCGAGGACGATCACTCGGCCGACATGAGCCTCGGCCTCGGCGGGGTGATGATGGAGACGGCGGATTGGGCCGGCGGGTTGCGCGACCGCCAGCTTGTCACCACCGCGGCCCAGCAGGCCGAGGTTGCCCCGGCCGTCGAGGAGACTGTCGAGAAAGTCAGGAAGAACGTGTTCGGTTACCACGGGCTGTAAGGCGGGCCAAAGCCCGGGCAGGCAGAGGAGTTCAGAACAGCCTGGCCCCAAGGACCAAATGACAAGAGCCACACACCAAATAAGCCTCAAACGGCAAGCACCACACGTGCCCGCTCCGTCACTGGCGCCGAGGGCCTGTCGGTCGGCCGGATACCCGCGGATTGTCGGCTGGGGTTCCCAAGCTGGACTCTTGTTTGGGGCTTGGCGTTTGTGATTTGGCCCTTGTTTGCTATTTGCCGCTTGTGATTTGAAACTTGCCGTCGCCGGCTGGCTGTGGAAAGGAATAAATGAGCCTCCAGGGATTCTTTGAAGCCAAGTCCGTGGCGGTCGTCGGCGCCAGTCGCAAGGCCGGCAAGACCGGCCATGAGATTCTCGTCAGCCTTATTCGCGGCGGGTTCGAGGGGCCGATCTGGCCGGTGAATCCCAGCGCCGACGAGGTCGAAGGGCTGACGTGCTATCCGGACCTGCCGGCCATCGGCCAGACTCCGGACCTCGTGGTTATCGTCGTGCCCGCCAAGTCCGTCGCGGAAAGCATTCGCCAGTGCGCCCAGGTGGGGGTCAAGCGGATAATCGTCATCACGTCGGGCTTCAAGGAAATCGGCGAAGCCGGGGCCAAGCTCGAGCGGGACATTGTCCAACTCGTTCGCAACCAGCGAATGCGGATGATCGGACCCAACTGCATCGGGATGATGTGCCCCGGGCGTAAGCTAAACGCATCGTTCGGCGGCCCGTTGCCGCCGGCGGGGTCGATCGGTTTCTTCTCGCAGTCCGGCTCGCTGCTCGCCGCCATCGTGGACATGGCCCGCGCGTCGCACGTCGGCTTCAGCAAGCTGCTCAGCATAGGCAACAAGGCCGACATCGGCGAACTCGACGTGCTGAAGGCACTCGGCCAGGACCCGGAAACCTCCGTGATCGCGGGATACCTCGAGACCATCGCCGACGGCGACGCCTTCATCCGCGAGGCCGAGCGAATCAGCCGGGATAAGCCGATCCTGCTGGTCAAGTCCGGCGAGACCGGCGCCGGCGCCATGGCCGCGTCCAGCCACACCGGGCGGCTGGCCGACACGCAGCGGGCGTACGAGTGCGTCTTCGAGCGAGCCGGCGTGGTGCGGTGCGAGTCGGTGACGGCACAGTTCGATTACGCCCGCGCGTTCGCCAGCCAGCCCCTCCCGGCCGGGCGGGGAGTGGCCATGGTCGCCAACGCCGGCGGGCCGGGCATCATGGCCGCCGACGCGACCGAACGACGCGGCCTGGAACTGGCGACGCTCAGCGCAGAAACCCAGGCCCGCCTGGCCGAAAAACTGCCCGCGACCGCGAGCCTCGCAAACCCGGTGGACATCCTCGGCGATGCCCTGGCCGACAGGTTCGAGTACGCGCTGAACGTGATCCTCGACGATCCGAACGTCCACAGCGCGCTCGTGCTGCTGAGCCCGCACGCGATGACCGAATGCACCAAGACCGCCGAGGCCGTCGTCCGCGTCGCCCAAACCAAGACCGAAAAGCCCATCCTCGCCTGCTTCCTCGGAGCCGGACGAGTGGCCGAGGCGATCGAAATCCTCCGCCAGGGCAACGTGCCGAACTACGAGTCGCCCGAGTTCGCCATCGCGACGATCAAGGCCATGGCCGAGTATTCGCGCTGGCGCAGCCGCCCCAAGCGAGTGGTCAAGCTCTTCCCGGTCAACCGCCGCAAAGTCGAGAAGATCATCGCACGCCACCTTCGCCTCGGCGATACCGAGATCGGCGAGATGGAGGCCAAGGACATCCTCGACGCCTACGGGTTCGTCACGCCCAAGGGGATGGTAGCCACGACGGCCGAGCAGGCCGTGGACTTCGCCCAGCAGATAGGCTTCCCGGTCGTGCTGAAAATATGGTCGCCGGACATCCTCCACAAGGCGGAGGTCGGCGGCGTCCGCACGGGCCTGACCACGCCCCAGGGAATCATGGACGCCTTCGACCTGATGATGTACCG
>JAUWQU010000704.1 GCA_030610965.1 Phycisphaerae bacterium | reverse complement strand
GGCTCTGGTATGCATCCGGCACCGAGACCTGGCTCTGGTATGCATCCGGCACCAGGGGCTCCGATCCCGAAGCCTAAGCCGAAGCCATGGCCGCAACCAGGACCGACGTACCCGCCGAAGCCGGGACCGCGACCGGGACCGCCCCCGACAACTCCGGCGCCGGGGGCTCCGATCCCGAAGCCGAAGCCGCCAATGCCGGGGGTTCCGTATCCGCCGAAGCCGAAGCCGAAGCCTAAGCCTAAGCGACGCAGTCGGAGGTATGGAGTCCCATGCACAGCACCGACAGGAGGCTGCGGCAGCCGAAAGCAATGGGACGCAAAAGAGTGCAAGTGCGTCTTCAAGAAGATTGTGCTCGGACCACAAGACGGCGCCCCTCTCGACATGTGGCGGCCTGCGGGCGGCCGACGACTGCGAGCCAGCGCCCCTCGACCATCCGCACGCCGTCGTCGTGGCGGGAAACGAAGGCTTCGTCGCCGCAGTCGGTGACCCATAAGGAACTTTCTACGGGGTAGGAAATGACGTATCGATTCGGCAGGGCGACACGCCTTTTTAAGGCGAGGGGATCGCGGCTAACGCCGCCTTCCCCGGCCGGGTCGTGGCCGATGCCGGGGGCGCCCACCGACATTCGCGGCTTCCGTAGGCCGCCCGTGGGGACCCCGCCGGTATTCGTCGGTGCACCCGACGAATGTGAGCCGGGGCGCGTGTGGAACCCCTACCTCGGGGAGTGCGTAAAGGGGCCTCACGAGGAGTGCCCAGATCCTCAGTATTGGAGCTGGGAGAGGTTCGATAACTGCATCTGGGCGGAGAACACCGGCAAGTGTGTTGGATCTCCGCTTTCGTCTTGGGGCGACGGCGTCGCAAAGGGCGGCTGTGTCCCGCAGCCCTGCGACAATTTTGTTGCGGCACTGTCTGAGCCCTGGAACTGGAGCTGGCCCGCGCTGGACTGCGTGCCGGATACCAAGCCAAACCCGTACATAGTTCCAGGCGGAATATCAAGGCTGTCGACAAGGCGCAAGGGTCGTCGCGTGAGACGTAGAGGTCGCGTGAGTCGGCGGAGTCGAAGCAGAAGGCGTAGATAAGGAATATGGAAATGAGTCACACAGAAACGTACCGACGATTGCTGGAAAGCATCGCCATGTACTCGAAGAAAATGCTCGACATATTTGAGCATGGTGCTGGGGACCTGCCGCAGTGGTCGAACGATCTCATCTCCGAATCCCGCACCCACCTTGCCGACGTGACCCACTTCCTTCGTGGCCAAGCCAACCACGGCATTCGCTACGGCGCGGCCCACCACGGCCGTGCCTACATGGCCACCGCCAACCTGCGGCAGATCCACGAATACGCCAACGAATGCCTAGGCGACATGAAGAAGGGTGCCGGCCACTTCCCGGCATGGGTGGAGAACAAGATCTCCGTGGTCGCCGAATACATGGACCTCATTGGACACTGGCTCGAGAATGAAGGCGCCGAGGGTCGCAAGTACGGAACTCACAACAATCCAGTTCCAGGCGATGCGGGCGACGTAGCTCTGTATAGAGGTCGAGCGGACGGCATTACCGGTCAGCACCGTACCCCATATTCTCCAAACAGCTTCCAGCGAAAGATTTACGAGCAAGGGTTCGAAGAAGGATTCGGACGACCCGCCGCACCCCCTGCCAACGCAGGTGATGGTGGCATGGGTAGAGGCCGAGGCAGGCGTCGACGTCATCGCCGAAATGGAATTCAGTCGATGCCATTTTGGAATATCCCAGTGCATGCCAAGGAGCAAAACGGAGAGGCTCGTAGCTATTCAAGCCCAGGTATAAAGTACCAATCTGGATTTGGGTCGATGATGGCTCGAGAGGTTGCGTCTACAGTTCCTATGGATGTCAGCGGAATGGAGTACACCATGCCGCCGAGTCGTATGGTTGAGCCGATCCGCATGACCGAGCAGAGCAGAATGCTTTGGCATCAAACTGGTCGACGATTCGGTGTTCCCGGATTCCGTGCCGGACAGCCTGGATGGGCTGGAGCTGGCGGAGTTGCTCAAATTCCGGGACCATCAAGAGGGATGCAGGCGATGCCCGATCGCACATTCGGTCCAGGCCTAAGCGCCGGCCAAGGCGGAGTGCAATCATTCTCAGGCGGCGGCGGTGGCCGCGGAGCCATGGGTGTTCAGACTTACGGAAGTCTTGGATATGGGAGCATGGGAGACGGCAGCATGGACATGGCTGTCCGCGGCGGTCGTCAATATGCGGCACCTCCGAAAAGTAAACGTTCAAAGAGTAGAAGAAAGAAGGGAAAAAAGATGACAAGACCAATGGGAAGACTGAGAAAACGCGGCCCTAAAGCAAGGGCTTCTGGCCTGCGCGTTCATGTAAGAATGGCTCCTGCTCCTGCCGCCCTGACCGAGCGAGAGCGCATCAATAAAATCAAGGACCCTCATGCATGCGCCCAGGCTGGATACATTTGGAATCCTGGATGGAACATTTGCGTCCCTGTCGAGAACTAAGGTAGAAGGACAGATAAAATGACGTACAAATCTGGAAGAGACGGACGCAAATACGCTCGAGCCGGTCAATGGGCTCCGGGCACTCCTGCAAGTGGCGGATTCACTCCGGCCGCAGGAGTTCGATTTGCTGGTAATGATGACCCGCTCGCATGCCCTCCGCATGCAGCATGCGCTTCGACAGACGAATCTGGTCGAACCTTTTCCAGAACTGGAAAATCTAAGGCTCGGCGCGGACTTCGAAGCAGCAGTAGAAGAAGAAAGTAATGGCCCGAGACGATCTAAAGCCAGCTGCATGGTTAGCCGGAATTCTCGTAGTAGGAGGTGTTTACTATTTCGCTACGAAGAAGAAGAAGTCATGTCGGGAGCTTCCAGACATTTGGGCGGAGGAGGGCCCTCTCCATATGACTCAGTCGGCTCAGGACGAGACCTTTGAGCTGGCTAAATACAAAATCCGGGAGTACGCTCTTTCGAGAAAGGGTTATACCCTTTC
>JAUWQU010000342.1 GCA_030610965.1 Phycisphaerae bacterium | reverse complement strand
TACCTTCGGGCGGCGCCTTGGCGTGGGCCGTTACGAAGAGCTGACCATCGGATACGATGCTCTCCTCGGTCTGTTCCGTGCCCGCGAAAGCCTTGAGCGTCTCGCCGGTGGCCGCCTCGAGCATGGTGACCGGAGCGTGGCGGCTGAGCGTTGCGAAGACCTTGTCGCCAATGGCCACCAGTCGTCGGGGCAGTTGTGCGGGCCCCGCCTTGGCCGGCCAGAGGTCCGTGTGCCACTCGGCGATGCTGCGCTTCCAAAGCAACTTGCCGTTGAACGCATCCCGCGCCACCAGGCGCCACTCGGGCGGATACTGGATCGACGCCTTGGGGCCTTCGTCGAGAATGGAGAAAATCCTGCCGTTGCTGGTCACCACCGCGCTGACGCTGCTCATGTGATCGTGATGTCGCGACCAGCGAGGCCCGCTGTCCCACTGCAGGCTCGTCGGCGTGGAGACCTTCTTGTCAGGCGACACGGCGTTGTTCTTCGAGTCGTAGAGGTAGTGAGACCATTCGGCGATGTCGGCGGGGACGGGTTTGACGGCTTTCTCGCCGCCGATAATCGACACCCCGCGCGGCGCCAGTACCCGCGTGACTTCGTCGGCGGGGACCTGGCCCGATCCGCTCGCGTCGATCAACAGGTTAACGAGATTGTCCGCGTACGGCAGCGCCTTGCCGCCGAACACCGCTGCGCTTACACGTCCGTAACTGTCGAGCTTCCCGAGCGTCTGACGCAGCTTTTGGACTTTCGCAGGGTCAGTATCGAGCGCCTGGACGAGGAATTTGTCGCTGTCGGCGAGCCGGCCGATCAGCTTCGCGTCGTCGCAGCCGACTACAACGATCAGCCCGCCTTTGACGCCGCTGTCTTCAAGCTCACCGGCGTATGCATGGGCGGCAAGGAGCAGTATTACAGACAGAGAAATCTTTCTCATCGTTTGTCCTCTCGGTCGCGACGGTGCGTGTTGAGTTTCAGTCTCGCCAGTGTAATGCGGACTACGGGGCGCCCATACCCCTTTAACCGGGATTCCCTGGCTGGTTTTCGCACAACCCCCGCCGTCGGCCTTCCTGGCGGCCAAAGGGCCTGGCCTATATCCCTCACGCCATCTTCGGCACCTCGAGTGTAACGCTCTTGCCCGCGGCAATCGTCCGCATCCTCGGCAGTTCCACTTGGCCCGCACCTGCAAGCGTCAGCCGGCGCAGCCGCAGGCGACCGGACAGTACGGTCAGCTTCGCCCGTATCCGCCCGCCGCGCGCGGGGCGCTGCTCGAACGTGCCCCAGGCCGAGCCGTTGGACCAGAAGAACCTCGCAGGCCCATCCGTCGCCGAAAACGCCAGCGACCCGTCAACGCCGCTGTAAGCGAAGCCCGTCAGCGCAATCGCCGCCGACCAGCTTGTCATGGCACGCGCGTAATGGTGCCCGCACTCGGCCTCGTCGAAGGGGCTTCGCTTTCGCCCGTCGTACCGGGCGCGAATCGCGGCGATGCAGTCGAGCCCCTGCCTGACCATGCCTTCCTGGATCATCCCGACGGCTGCGGCGTACTCGAAGCCGGTCATCACCTCCGTGTCGTACGGGAACGGCTGGGCGGGCCTGCCGCCGCGCGGGTAGCTGGCCATCAGCAGGGCCTGCTCGTCGCCGAGAGCGTAACTGCGGTTGTGATTGAAGTGCCCATGAAAGCCGCGTTTGAGATTGTACTTCAGGATGCTCCGGAGCGTCTTGCGCACGTTTGCGGGTTTCAGCAGGTATCCCAGCCCGGCCAGGTGGGCCATGTACTGGCCGACGAGCTGGTCGACAAGGCAACCCCGGCCAAGTTGAAGGTTCGGCTCGGACAGGTCCTTGGCGCCCATGCCGATCCGCAGCCCCTCGGCCACTTCCTTCTCGGACTTCACCGGGCGGATCTCGTGCTCGTAGTATTCCCCGTTGAACAGGTTCTCGTCCATCCACCGGCTGCCTCGCTCGAAGAGGTCGCGGCAGGTGTCGGCGAAGTCCTTCTCGCCGACGTGCCAGGCCATCTCCTCGCACGCCCGCAGCGCCCCGAGGTACCACGTGCCCATCTGCGGATTAGGCCCGAAGTACTCGACGTCCATCGTGTTGTGCTGGCAGCCCTCCATCACGCCGTCGCGGTCGGCGTCCCAGCCGCCGGGAGTCCAGCAGAACTCCAGGGCCTTCCTCGCCCGCGGCCAAAGCCGACGCAGCAGGCTCTCATCACCCGACAACTGCCACTCGCGATAGAGCTTCATCAGGCAGCCCATCTGCCCGTCGGCCGCGCAGACGAGCTTCCGCGGCTCGCGCCCCAGCGGAAGCTGCACGCGGAAGTGCATCCGACCGTCGTCGCACATGGCGTGGGCGAGTTCGATCTCGCGCATGTTGCGGGCCAGGTCGCCGAACAGCATCGCCGTCGCCCACTCGTAGTTCCAGACATGCGTGCATGAGCCCGGGCAGCACCCGGCCGTGTCGCCGCAGCCCTCCCAACCGAAGAAGTTCCCGTCGGCAGTGCGGAAGCTCGTCTGCGTGCGAAGGGCCGTCAGGTTGCTCAGGGCGGCGTCCTTGACTGCGTCCGGCAGGTCGGACTCGCAGAAGCTGCGGACGAACAGGACGGTTCGCCGCTCGAGGTCCGCCAGGTGCGGCGCGGTCCGGCGGGCGACGTCCCAGGCGTCGGCGTACTGCGTCGTATAGTAGTTGCCGACGCGGTCTTCATCGCACGGCTTGGCCGCACAGCAAGCGCCGGGTTCGGCGGCCTTCGGCGTCCACGACATGCGGTTCGGAAAGTGCCACGTCAGCAGGAACGTGACCGACCGCCGGGACCGGGCCGGGACGACGAGCCTGGCCGCCAGCGACGCCGTCGGCGAGTCCTGGCCGTCGAGGGCCCGCTCTTCGAGCCGCCCGTCGATGGAGAAATCCTCCCAGAAGTCCTGAATCGCCCCGCCCCACGGCTTTCTCGCCCAGGCCGTCCGGGCCGTGACGCCCCCGGCCGCCGTCGTCGCGATGGCAAGCGTGCCGAATCGCTCGTCCGTCCGGGCCACGGACTCGGTGGACATCCTCACGCCCTGCACGCCGCGGCCCTTGACTCGCTCGTTGCGGTTGGCCTTTAGCACGCCGCGAATGTTCGGCGTGCCGGCAAAGCCGATCGGCGTGTTCGACCCGTCGGCCCCGATGAAGTTCAGCACGCTGCCGCAGACCGACGCATTGACGGGCTTCGACGTGCGGTTGACAAGCACGAACCGCAGCACGGCCATGGGAATGCCACTTGCCTCAGCGTCGCCGGGAATCAGCGGGTTGAACGCCTCGATGCGCACGTCCAAGGGCACTTCGGGATCGGTCAAAAAGACCTGGCCCAGCGGATACGCCGCCGCGAACGAACAATGCCGAAACCGCGGCAGGCCGTGGTTGGGCACCTTGCAGCCGAAGGCGCCTTCGTAGAGTTCCGGCGGGATCTGCCCTTCCAGGCATCGCGGCACGGCCGGGGCATCGCCCGCGGGCTTGGCCCACAGCGCGAAGAAGCATCCCGGCGGCGTGAAGCCCTTGGCCGGGCGGTTGGCCACCTCCCAGTCTCGCAGGTCCCCCCGCCCGCCAAGCGAGACAGTGCCCGTCCCGACCCCTCCCAGCGGCAAGGCGATCCTATTGAGGTGGTCTGCGTCGTACGTCGTCAACGCGGGCCATGCGTCGCGGGTGCTTTTCGCCATCGGAGTTGTCTCCTTTCAAGAGGTAACACAACTGCCCTGCTCGCCGAAGCGAGCGTTCCAATCTAACGGCCTCTCTTCAGCCCTTAACTCGGTTCACGGCCGATCGATCACCGGGGCGGTCTTCATTCGCGGACGGATGGGCCCTTTGGTCTGGGGCTGCTTGTGGATGTCACGGCAGACAAACCGATGGGAAGCACCGGATGCCCCGGTCCTGTGTTCGATAACCTCCCCCCCGTCACATGCAGGTAAATCTTACTCGAATCGCCATCCTGGCGGATATTGAAACGGTTGATTCGAGGCGCCGTCTTCAATCGCGGCTTCACCACCGGCACCGGCTTGGCCCACATTGTTTCACGAGTCGGATCCGGCATTTGGCGAATCTCTTCGTCACCGAGATACGGTCCATTAACGTCCACCCAGCCGATCAGGCGCCTAAGGCTTTCCGGATCCATTTTGGCCTTGATGTGTTTGGCGTCCATGGCCCTGCTGATCAACAGGCTGGCCGAAGACATGTGCGTCATAGGCCTCAGAGTTGCCAGCGCCTCGGGGGTTCTCTCGCGGTAGCCCTCCACGATCAGGCACCCCGAAATGGAAATCGGCAGGCCATGCTTGTTGATCAACTTGCTGTTTACCGGTTGGTACCAATTGTTGCCGCCGCCGACAAGTGTCACGTACGGCTCTTTGAACTGCGGGGGCAGACTGGGATACACCGGGTCCCGCAGGTTGGAATCGCGAAAGGTCAAGTCCAGCTTTTCTCGCGCCTTGCCATTGCCCTGGTGGCACTTGCCGCAGTACCTGTCAAGAACCGGCTGGACGAAACGCTCGTAGCCGACGCTTACCTCAGCGCCCCACGGGGGAGGCGTCAAGGCCCTGGCGCCGCGGCTCATGGCAAGTCCGACATCTGCAGTAACAGGCGGATAACGCCGCCCTTCATGGCAGCCGAGGCACCCGCGGGCCTCGCCGGGCATTACCCCCGTAAAGGACCGCATGGTCTGGACGCATCGGTAATCCTCATCCAACAATTGAAAATGAAGTGCCTTGCCGGGCGGCACTCTGAAACACACCGAACCGTCGGGTTCGACGGGTGTTGTTCCCAGGATGCGCTTTACTCCGTCAGCCTGCGTAACGGAGATGGAGGGCCCGGAATGCTGATACGTCTTTCGCCAGGGCGTGTATGTCTTTGCGTCAATCTGAAGCACCCTCAGGTACTTCACCTTGTCCCTGGGAAGCAGCGGCGAGCCCTCGAATACATTCGCACTGTAAAGAACCCCATCTTTCAGCGGCCGCTGGTTCGGCCCTATCTTGGGCCATTCAACCCGGTTCGCGATTATTGGCGGCCTTCGACGCGGCTTGAGCGGCATGGCATGCCAGACATTATCTTTGCCGGTGTAGATCAACTAGCTGTAGCAATGCAAATAAATCAGGTACAGGCTGAACTTCCTCGTCGCCGGGTGCATGATCGAGACCAGGAAATCCTCTTTCCCGATAGGGTACGGGGTCTTGTATGCCCCATACTTTCCGGCGCGATAGGACGGGCTCTCCACTCTTTCCCGCGGCCCGTTGCCGACTTCCGGCCAGGCTGTTTCCGCCGTCACTTTGCTCAGGCCATCCGGATAGTTCA
>JAUWQU010000804.1 GCA_030610965.1 Phycisphaerae bacterium | reverse complement strand
CCAGCACGCTGATTACGCCGGAGCCGCCGACCGAGCAGATCGGCAGCGTCAGCGAATCGTCCCCGGAGAGGATTACGATGTCGCAGGCCGCGGCCACCGCGCTGGCGACGTCGATCTTGCCGGTGGCCTCCTTGACGGCGATGACCTGCTCGATGTCCTCGTACATGCGGACGATGGTCTCGGCCGTCAGTTCCACCGAGCAACGGCCTGGGATGTTGTAGAGCACGATCGGCAGGCCGACCTCGGCGATGCGGGCGATGTGCTCGTACATGCCCTGCTGCGTGGGCTTGTTGTAGTACGGGTTGACCACGAGGCACGCGTCGGCGCCGCAGTCCTTGGCGTGTTGGGTCAAATCCAGGGCCTCGTCCGTGGCGTTGCTGCCGGTGCCCGCGATGACCGGCACGCGCCCGGCGGCTCGTTCGACGGTGAAGCTCGTAACGCGGTCCTGCTCGACGTGCGTAAGCGTGGGGCTCTCGCCGGTCGTGCCGCAGGGCACAAGGCCCTGCGTGCCGGATTCGATCTGGAACTCGATGAGCCTGGCCAGTGTTTCATAGTCCACCTCGCCGCCGGTGAACGGCGTGACCAGAGCCACGAAAGAACCCGAGATTTTCATCCGCGAAGCCATCATTGGAAGACCTTTCGCTAGTGTGCAATTCGTGGGCTATTCTTTTCTCGCCCGCGTCCTACTCGATCAGCCGTTTCATCTGGGCCACCGCATCCCGCAGCCCCACGAAGACGGCGCGGGCGATTATCGAATGGCCGATGTTGAACTCGGCGAAGCTCTTCATGACCGCGACGGGGCCGACATTTGTGTAGGTAAGGCCGTGACCGGCGTGGACGACAAGCCCGGCGGCCTGGCCGGACTCGAGGCCCTGGCGGAGCTCGGCCAGCTCATCGGCCTGTTTCCGCTGATCGGGCATCGAGCTGCCGGCAAGGCAGGCGTTGGCGTAAGCGCCGGTGTGCAGTTCGATGGCGCAGCAGCCGGCCTCGGCCGAGGCGGCGACCTGCGCCGCGGCCGGGTCGATGAACGCGCTTACCACGATGCCCGCATCGCCGAGGCGTTTGGCCACGTCGGCCATACGGTCGGCGTGTGCGATTACGTCCAGGCCGCCTTCGGTGGTGATCTCCTGGCGGTTTTCGGGCACCAGCGTCGCCTGGTCGGGCCGCAGGCGAAGGGCGATGCCCACTATCTCCTCATCGAGCGACATCTCCATGTTCAGCTTGCACTGGACGGTCTTCTTGAGCAGTTCGGCATCGCGGTCCTGGATGTGGCGGCGGTCTTTCCGCAGGTGAAAAGTTATGCACGTGGCCCCGCCGAGTTCTGCCTCCGCGGCAGCCCATACGGGGTCCGGCTCGATTGTCCGCCTTGCCTGGCGGACGGTTGCCACGTGATCTATGTTGACTCCCAAGGCGGCCATGTCGATCGCTCTCCCTTCTGTCGCCGGTTAACGGTCCGCGATAGCGGATTACTTCTGCCCGTAGTAGGCGTCGGGGCCGTGCTTGCGGCGGTAGTGTTTTTCCAGCAGTTTCGGCGAGACGGCCCTGGGGTACGGGTCTATGTCGGCCGACAGGCTCGCAAGCTTGGCGATGTGTTCGAGTATAACGGCGCACTCGACGGCCTGGGCGGGCGTTTCGCCCCAGACGAACGGGCCGTGATTGGCCACCAGCACGCCCGGCCGGGCCATAGGCGGGATGTCGCCGAGCGTTTCGACGATGACCTCGCCGGTGTTGGCCTCGTAGTCGCCTTCTATCTCTTCGTCGGTCATGATTCGCGTGCATGGCACGGGGCCGGAGAAGTAGTCCGCGTGCGTCGTGCCGATCGCTGGGATGGCCCGCTTGGCCTGGGCCCAGGCCGTCGCGTAAAGGCTGTGCGTGTGCGCCACGCCGCCGATGCCCTCAAGCCGGCGGGAGAGCACCAGGTGCGTGGCTGCGTCGCAACTGGGCGCCATCGGCCCCTCAACGCGCTGCCCGCTTTCCAGGGAGACCACGGCCATCTGCTCCGGGGTCATCTGGTCGTACGGCACGCCGCTGGGTTTGATGACCATGAGCCCCGCCTCGCGATCCACGCCGCTGACGTTGCCCCACGTACGAAAAACGAGCCCCTCGGCCGCAAGGGCCAGGTTGGCCGCACACACGCGATCTTTGAGTTCTTCCAGCATGGTTCCTGTCTGCCGTTGTTGCGCAAAACGCTCGGGCAAGCATTGTCGTGCAAGCCCGCCCGGCGGTCAACAGGGCAGAGCGATTTGGGGTCGGTGGGCGATAGTCAGTGGACGCCGAAAAGCGATACGGTGGGACAGAATCCTTGAACTCCGTGATTCCAACCCCGCTTCAGCGAGCAGCATAGCGGGCGTCGCGTCCCGGTTCCGTAGTTCCTGCCTACAGGCTACCGCCTACTGCCCACCTTCTTTTGCCAGCAGTTCCTTGGCCTCGGTGGCTGAGGGGGTTGCGGCGTACTTGGCGACGATCTCTTTGAGCAACTCGCGGGCCTTGGCCTTCATGGCTGCATCTTTGCTGGCCATGCAGAGTTTGGCCATC
>JAUWQU010000140.1 GCA_030610965.1 Phycisphaerae bacterium | reverse complement strand
TACCTTCTGTCCTATGCGATGCCGCTCAAGAAGCTCCACCTGACGGGCAAACGGAAGAGTTCCGTCCCGCAACTCGATGTGGCCACCGCCCAGGCTCTGATCCTCGACGGCCGCGGCTGGAGCAACAACGATCGCAACAGCGCCTATGACAAGCTGAGCACGGAGCAGCTCCTTGCCCGCCTGAGCAGTTGGTCGCCGGTCGTCCGGGAGCGTGCCGCGATGGCACTGGGACGCCGGCAGGATAACGTTGTTGCCCGATTGATCCGTTTGCTCGATGCTTCGGATCTCCACACCCGATACGGTGCGTGCCAGGCGCTGAAGATGCAGCGCGGACGCGGCGCGGCGGCTGTATCCGCATTGCTCAAGACGTTCCGCTGCGACGACCTCTGGCTACGAATCCTGGCCGCCGAAGCACTTGCAGGGATCGGGGAACCAGCTAAAGTAGCCGTTCCCGAAGTGCTCGTAAGGCTCACAGAGAGTGGCCTCAAGAACGATCCGCGTAATATGCAGCAACGCTACCTCTGCTTCGCCCTGTTTGACAGGCGAGGCGGTCTGATCGGCCAATCGCTCGAAGGTGTCGACCGCAAGCTGCTCATCAAAGCCGTTCGTGCAGGCCTCCGGAACGAAGACGGCCGTGCACGAGGCAGTTTCAGCACCGTGTACAAGAATCTCACCTATGACGAAATCAAACCGTTGCTGCCCGCCATCCACGAGGCGATCGTCGAGTCCGCGCCGAGCGGGATCATGTTTGCTGACGATATTCGCATGAGTGGTCTGGAACTCTTTGCTAAACACCGAATCAACGAAGGGGTAGAACTGCTTGTCGATTACTCCCGTAACCAGAAAGGACATGCCAGTGAAATACGTATCGTGAAGGTCATGGAAATGCTCAAGACGTATGGAGCAAATGGAAAACGCGTCATTCCCCAATTAGAGGCTGTTGCGAATTACTTTGTGAATGAAGAAAAGGACTTCCCTCGCCGCTTGAGCCTGGGGAAGGCGAAGCTTGTCAGAGAGACTATCAAGGCGATCCAAGCCGCCACCGAATACCCGAAGCTCATCCACCTGACACAACCGAGCAAGTGATTGCTTCAATCGTTGCCGCCACAAAGGGCTTCGATGAGCATTCACGACAAATACGTTAATGTCTCCTTTGGTGCCTGGGCAAAATAGACGAGCATTGTTCCATTGCATCTCAACACCGAGGCGTAGAGCAGCATGCGAAGAACAAACTTTTTTCTGCTGACAATCGTCGTGGCCACGTCCGCCGCCTCATCGGTAACGGCCGAAGGGCAAGGACGGCCCGCCCGGCACAACCCCGGCGACGAGGCGGGCACGCTCAAGTGCCAGAAAGCCAACATGCATCTGTGTCCCGAGGGCAAGTGGGCCCTCGGCGAGGACAAGTGGGGCAAGATCGTCCGGGTGAACATGCTGAAGATCACCGCCGCCGACTGGGCGAAGGTGCCCGGCGTGAAGAAAGCCTGGCCGATGAAGGGCTTCGAGGGCGTGAAGGGCATGGCCTTCCACCCGGTCATCTCCGAGGTGAAGGATGTCGACGCCGACGGCAAGCCGGATGTCTTCCGCTGCCGCAGCGAGCATCCCGGCGCCCGGATCGAACGCCTCCGCTACGGCGACGGCTCGGTGGTCTGGGAGAGCGAGCCGCTGGGCGCCCTGCACGGCGACGAGAGCCGCCTGCCCGTGTTCGACCTGCACGGCGCCGGGCGATTCTCCGTGCTCCACGCCACCAAGGACGGGATATGGTGCATCAATGCCGAC
This sequence comes from Phycisphaerae bacterium, assembly GCA_030610965.1. GTDB lineage: Bacteria > Planctomycetota > Phycisphaerae > SM23-33 > SM23-33 > JAUWQU01. Next base: position 6,308 of record JAUWQU010000140.1, on the reverse strand, counting down.
ACCGGCAAGACGGAATGGGCCGCCAGGGACGGCTGCGGCGATATCATCGTCGGCCACTTCCTCGACAAGAAGACCCAGGCGGTGGTCGTCCGAGACGAAGGCGTTCTGCTCTGCTACGACCACACCGGCAAGAAAGTCTGGACGCACGACACGAAGCTTCGAGGCGGCGCGGCCTACGCTCACGAGATGGGTCGCTGCGACGTTGACGGCGACGGGCTGGACGAGATTCTCGCCAACTGGCAGAAGCTGACGATGGGCCTGCGGGGCGACGGGACGGTGCTCTGGGAAGACCGCACCCAGAGGCATCACAGCGACTTCGTGGATTACGGCGACGTGGATGGCGACGGGAAGATCGAGGTGATCTACGACCACGAGGGATGCGCCGCCGCCAAGGGGCCCATCTACGTCGTCGAGCCGCTTACCGGGGAAATCAGGACCCGCATCGACTACCGCGTGCAGGGCGTCCGCCACGCCCAGAACATCGCCCTGGGCGACTTCGACAAATCCCGCAAGGGCCTCGAAATCGCCTTCTGCGAGAAGGGCCGCAACATCTATCTGTTCGACGCAGCGGGCAAGCTGGTGTGGAAGCGGCCCGTGCCCGCTTCATTGCTTTCCAAGGGCGACTGGGACGGCGACGGCGACGAGGAGATTTTCGCCTTCGGCCTCGGCGCCAACGTCGACGGAATATTCAGCGTCTGGGATGGCGACGGAACGCGGCTTTACGCGATCAGCTTCCTGCCGAGCCCGTATAACCGGTTTCCGGACGACACGCGCGACCCGCAATACAAGAAGAACTTCGGCGGCTCCTGGCGCGCCCACGCCATGCCCGGCGGACACGAGGGCATCCGCCGCCAAGTGGACCTGGACGGCAACAACAAGGCCGACGTGATCATGCCCTTCGGCGAATGGCACTGGGGGTCGGACTCCATCCTGTTCCTGATGGAATGCGACGGAGGCCTTTGAAGCGGCGTGGCTGCGGCCGCGGGCAAGGTGGAAGTCAGATACAAGGGCGACACGGCGCCGCCACGAATCACCTATGCCATGGAGCAAGTCGGGATCGCGTATGGTCCCAATAATCAGCCGCGGTCGAAGTCTCTCTATGAGCGGCGCTTGGCCGTGTGCAGAGCTTCCTGAGCCGCCTCACGGCTCGGAAACGGTCGGATTCTTCCACCATCGAGCAGAAGAAGAACCTTCTGGTCTTGAGATCGGTGATATACTCGTCAGAGTCCGACGGCGGTCGTCGGCCGAAGGCCATCCGGGAAATCCCGGCTGACAAGAGCCGATGGTCGCGCATTCGGGATGGCTTGTGGTCGACCGGCCACGGCGAGGTGATGCACGCCGCAGCAACGTAAGACACAGGAAGAGCGATGATATCAACACGTGGGAGCCGATTACGCGCGACGGAGGCGAACAGCAGGGCGGCGGCGTGGCCGTGGCTGGGCTGCGCGGTGGCGCTGGCCGTTGTCTGTGGGTCGCCCGCCGCCGCGATTCCCGAGCAAGCCGCACAGGGCGACGCCGACGTCGCGGCATTGATCGCGGCGGGGGTAAAGCCGGATGCCGCGGGGCTCGGGGCGTACCTGAAGCATTTCCTTCCGAGCGCGTCTCACGCGGATCGCGTGGCTCAGTTGATCAAGGACATCGGAGCCGAGGAGTTCGAGGTTCGCCAGACGGCGACCAAGGCGCTGGCCGGTCTGCCGGTGTTCCCGAGGGAGGCCCTGGAAAAGGCCGCTCGGAACGAGAACCCCGAGGTCCGAAACCGGGCCAAGGGACTTCTCGAGCGGGGCGATGGCCAGGGCAAGCGAACGCTCGTGGCCGCCCTGGCCGTCGTTGCGAAGCAGAAGATCAAGGCCCTGGCAGATGAGGTGCTGGCGGCCGGGGCGCATTGCCCACAGTTCGACCGGCCACTCACCGTGACCGAGGCGCTGGTGGCGACCGTGACCCCGGCGGACGCCGCGATGCTGCGCCGCGTGCTGCGCGGCGAAACGGTCTGGCGGCGATCGGCGGCCGCGGCCGCGCTGGACCACCTGCTCGCGGCCAAGGCCGACAAAGACCTCCTGGCGCTGCTGAAAGACCCGGACGACAGCGTCAGGCTGACGGTCGGGCGCCTGCTGGTCAATCGCGAGAACCGGGCGGGCCTGGTGTCATTGACGGAACTGCTGGCCTCGAAGGACCACTCGATGCGGTGGCAAAGCTCCCAAGCGTTGCGATGGCTCATCGGCGAGACGTTCGACTACGATCCGTTTGCCGGCCCGGACAAGCAAAAGGCGGCTGCCGAGAAGTGGCTTACCTGGGCACGCGGGTCCGGGCAGAAAGCCAAGCTGCAAATCCCCATCAAGGTCCCCGGCGTCATCCAACTGTTCAACGGCACGAACCTTTCGGGCTGGAAGGCGGTGAACAACGGTCAGGACGTCGATCCGACGGCTCACTGGCAGGTCAAGGGCGGCGTGCTGCGGTGCAACGGCAAGGGCCGGGGCTACCTTTACCACAAACAGCCACGGGCAAACTACGAGTTGACCGTCGAATGGCGCTGGCCCGAGGGGCCCGGCGACAGCGGCGTGTGGTTTATGATGGCCAAGCCGGGCGGTGCGCGACCGGCCTGTCTGGAGGCGCAGTTGCTGGCCGCCAAGGCGGGCGACTTTTGGGTGGTTGGCGGGTTGGCGATGAACGTTCGCGGCCAGCGGGCCGGCGCGCACGTTGTCAAGATGGCTGGCAGCAGCGAGAAGCCCGCAGGTGAGTGGAACCGCATGACGGTCCGGGTCCTTAACGGCGCCGTCGACGTCAAGGTCAACGGCGTGCGGCAGAATGCCGCCACCGACTGCCCCCACACGCCGGGCCACATCGCGCTGCAGACCGAGGGCGACGTGGTAGAGTTCCGCAGAGTCCAACTCCGCCCGTTGGGCCGATCTGCCATGTCCGGGTTGGACTAAACCGCTGACGCCGTTTGGTCCAATAATCACCTGCCGTGAGCGCCTGGGCGGGTTGCTTCGGTACTACTATCGTGCGGCGCAGGCAGCTCAGTGGGGGCGAGTGGCGGGGGACCCCGGGGCGCTGTGCGCAGCAGGCGGCAAGCAGGCGGCTGTGGCGCCGAGACAAGCGCCTATCCATCATTGCAGACCGTCCATCGCGCCCGGAATCCGCCCCGCAAGCGTGGGCGACGGATCCGGTCGAGTTTTGGAACCATACGGCGTGATTCCGCGCGGTCAAGATCCCCAAGTCTGTTCGGGAATTGTGCGGGCCGAAAAACGCTTGACCACTATAGCGGACCTTGTTTGGGCGCGTGCGAGCGCGCAACCTACCGTGACTCTTCGCCCAGACAAAGCACCGATCCGTCCTTCAGGGCCATGTAGAGCTTCCCATAAGCGGCAGCCATGCCTTCGTAGACGGTCGGTGATGGAAGCGGCAACGCAGATACCTTCTTGCCGTTCCGCGTGGCGAGACACCAGAGGCTTCCGCCTCGCTTCCCTTGCCATTTTTCGAGTGCTTCGACCGTCGTTTCGTTGCGGATCGCCGGCGGGCCTGCCACGTAGAGCAACTTCTCGGTCAGGACGATCGAATTGACGTAGAGGTCGGGGTCATTTTGCGACCAGTCGTACTTGATCGTACTGGACAGCAGGGACCTCTTCAGCCGCGTGCGTTCCTGCGCGTCGGCAGCGCCGGCGTGGATGATCGGATCGTGCGAGGACAGGTCGATAATGCGCCCGTCCTCCCCCCATGGCGGATCCTGCTTGCGGTCGGTATTGCTTGCTCGATAGATGTGCCATTCCAGGTTTCTTACCCAACGATAAAGATGCGGCAGGCGCGCGAACCCGAAGGCGTCGGTCTCGTTGAATGCCAACATCTTGCCGCCCGGCGCGTACCGGGGCGGCTGATGGTTCTCCGAGTCGCCTCCCGAGTAGTTCCTGCCGAGGAGCATCAGCGTGCGATGGAAACCCGAGTCGTCGAGGAACCCGGTGTTGACGAACAGGTGAGCGTCCTGGCCGAGCTGGGATTTTGGCCCCCGCATGGCCTCGACGACGGGGCGAGAGCAGTCGAGTTCGAAACGCTGCGTGTTCATGAAGATATTGCGGCCGTTGAACGAGAGGATGTCGGGATTGCTCGCCGGCAAGGTCCGGTTGACCATCTTGTCCTCGATCAGGCCGTCGCCGGTCGGGTCCGTCTCGTCGAGAATCTCTTCATGCAGCAGCTTGCCCGTCTTGACGTCGAGGCACACCAATCGCAGGCCGCTGTCGAGGAAAGCGTTCCGGCCGGCCACGCAGTAGACCCTATTGTCGATTACAAGAGGGCTGCCATGGACGGGCCAGACGGATTCGAGTTGTTCCATGGCGAGCAGATACCGCTCGGCGGGCGCGACACGGTAACTCCACGCGAGTTTGCCGTTTGCGGCGCTTAGGCAATAGAGGTACCCGTCTCTGGAGCCGAACAGCACCCGGCCATGTGCGATCGCCGGGGGTGAATCGATACGTGAGTCGGCGATATACTTCCACGCATGTCGCCCCGAGGCGGCATCCAGGGCGTGAAGTACGTGCGCGTCTTTATCGGCGACGAACAGCTTGCCCTCCGCGACGGTCATCGCCGACAGGTTGTTACCGATCTTCGTCGACCAGTGCGTCTTCAAATTCGGGGAAAGGCTCGTCTTCGAAAAACAACTTCTGGCATTGTCATGCCGGAACGTGGGCCACTCGTCGGACGGCCCGGCCGGCCGAGGCGACGAGGCGACCGGGGTCTCATAAGCCGGGCCCTTTTGCAATCTTTCTGACACCGAAGCCGGCGCCTTGGCCCCTTGTGCGGCAGGGGCCAGGGCGTTGAACCCTCGCAGCAACGACTCCGCGTAGCACGTACATGGGTGCTGCGGTTGATAGAGCAGGCCGTTTGCCGGCATGGTTCCATAGATGCAGGCTCCTCGCACCCAGTGATTTATCGATGTCCAGCCGGTCTTCGGGCTGATGAACTCGACGCCGGTGCGACCGGAGATAATGAACTTCTCCGTCGCCTTCGAGCGGTGACATCGCTGGTGGAACCAGTAAATTTCCTTATGCGGTTTGAACTGACGTTCGATCTTGCCCGTGTGCAGGTTGCGGCCGGTCCAGAGCCCGCCGTCTTTGCCCCCCATCATGATTCCAAGCCAGACCAGATCGTCGAGGACGAGGATGTCCTTGGGGCACTCGAAGCCGGTCGAGAACTTGGGCGTCTCGTAGCTCCAAAGCACCTTGCCATCCACGGCGGACAGGGCCGTAAATGTGCGCAAATTGTTGGCCGCGGCGGAGGAACTCGCCCTCCTGAATCCCGGCTGATCATCGCCGCCCCAAAACAGCACCACATCCTTGTGAACGGCCAGCGTCGGGGTGGTCGCGGTGGCGATCACGTTGTCGAGAACCACCGGCTTGCTCTTGAAGAGCTCCTTGCCTGTCTTGCAATCAAGCGCCCGAATGCATTTGCCGTCGTGGAAGAATACGCCGCGGTCCGAAACGGCGAACGACATTGGCGCCAAGGGTGTTCGGTGCCGCCACAACTGTTTGCCCGATTTGGGGTCGACGGCACGAATCCATTTGTCATCTCCCGCCCAGGCGTTGTCGGCGGAGTAGCGATGCCCCGTTTGATACAACTTGGGAGAATCGGTCGTGATGAGGTAGAGAACTCCCTTATGGCAGAGAATCTCCTCGCAGGCAGCCGTTTTGTCGAGCGTTCGGACCGTCCGGCCGGTGGCTGCGTCGATCACGGTGACGCCTTCATCGAGGTTGGCGGCAACGAACAGCCTGTCGCCCATGCCCACAAGGCGCCGCGTCATTTGCGTCGGTCCGCTCTTATACCGGAAGAGCGGCGAGACCCATTGCTTGAACGGACGCTTCCACAGGATTTTCCCGTTGTAGGCATCCCGAGCGATCAACTGCCAATCCGAGGGCAAAAAGAGCGAGACATGCGGCCCTTCGTCGAGCAGGTAGAAGATTCTTCCGGCGGCGGCGACCATGGTCTGAAAGCCGGAGACCGCTTCATGATGGCGAGTCCATGTCGGACCGCCGGTCCACCGCAGCCTCTTTGGAGGGCCGACCACGAGATCCTTGCTCACCGACCCGCCGCTCGCGTCATAGAGCGCATGCGTCCATTCATCGGTGTTCTTCGGGTGCTCCTTCAGCACGTGCTGCCATGCGTTGCCCTTCTTGAACCACACCTTCCCGCCGGGGCGTAGGGCCCGTATGCACTGCTCGATGGCCACCTTCCCGCCGTTGTCGAGCAGGATGACGTCGATCGAATTGTCGACAAAGGGAAGAACATCTCCGCGCCATACGGCTACCGACACCGAACCATAGCGG
>JAUWQU010000491.1 GCA_030610965.1 Phycisphaerae bacterium | reverse complement strand
CAGAATGCGTCGATTCGCGGGGCGAGTTCCGCCACGCCGGCGGTGGCGGACTTGCACCAGTGCTTGTCCCACATGTCGCAGACGATCACCGCCGTCCGCCCGACCGGCCAGTCGAGCGTGCGAAACGCTACGGGCACGTTGGCGTCGGCGGGACGATATCGCGCCCGCAACGCAAACGCCTCAGCTCCATGTGCCGCCGCGGAAGCGCTCATGAGCCACACCATTGCCAGAACAAGAACGGGCAACAGGCATCGATATTGATGAATCCCGGTATGCATCGTCGTCTCCTGGTCATGGGCTGTATCCGTTCCCAGGGATTGCTATCCCCGGTCGAAAACAAAGAAGAAACATCAGATGGGGATTACACGGATTCCAGGATTACATGGATGGAAGCACATACAAGTCAGTTAATCCATGTAATCTCAGAATCCATGCAATCCCCCTCTCTTTTCTTGTTCTCCTTCTTCACACCACCGCGCCTCTGCGTCTCTTTTCTTCTTCTGGTTCTTCTTCTTTACACCCCACTGCGCCTCTGTGGTAATCCTCTTCTTCTTTCCCGGCTCCAGTCGAGGTCAGACTTTCTCCGGCACTTCGTATTTCGGCCGGTAGTCACGCTTGATGAGTTCATTGGCTTTGGCGTCGTCGAACTGCCCGGCCTTGTCGTCCCAGAGCAGTTTCCTGTTGCCCACGCGGTGGGCGATGTTGGCCATGTGCAGCAGGCAGACGCTCGGGTGCAGCGTCTCGACGTCGGCGTTTGGCTTGGCGCGGCTGACCACGCAATCCAGGAAGTTTTTCGCATGCGCCTCATCCGGCACGCGGCCGTACATCTGCGCCTGCACTCGCCACGGGTATGTCGTGGCCTGCCAGCCGCCGCCGTGCCGGCCGACGACCATCATCTGCTCGCTGCCGTAAAGCTCGATCCGCGTGGCGTTCTGAAGCCAGTGCGGAAACTCGTCGCTCCGGCGGATCGTCGAACTGGTCTTGGTCATGTACTTGGGATAGTTGGAGTGCTCGAGCGTGAGCACGAGGTCGTCGAACTCGAACTGCGTTACCAGCAGGTCCGGCACCTCCGAGCCGTCGCCTTTGTGGGCGATTCGCCCGCCGGCCGAGCAGACGCTCTTCGGCACGCCGGGGTCGCCCATGAGCATCAGCGACAGGTCGACCTGGTGGGCCGCGTCGTCGCACAGGTCGCCGCCGGAGAAGTCCCAGAAATGGTGCCAGCCGCCATTGTAGAGCCTGGGCACGTAAGGTCGCTTCGGCGCCGGGCCGAGCCAGCGGTCCCAGTCCAGGTCGGCGGGCACATCGGCGGCGGCGCCCAGCGAGAACGACCCGCCGGACTTGAGGTTGTAGACCTTGACCAAGTACGTCGAGCCGATCTTCCCGGCCGCGATGTACTCGCGAGCCTTGCGGTTGTACTCGGCGCTGCGGTTCTGCGTGCCGACCTGTACGACCCGCTTGTACTTGCGAGCCGCTTCGACCATCCGCCAGCTCTCCCAGATGTTGTGGCAGTGCGGCTTTTCGACGTACACGTCCTTGCCCGCCTGGCAGGCCTGTATCGCCAGCGGCGCGTGCCAGTGGTCCGGCGTGGCGACGATGACGGCGTCCACGTCCTTGAGGCCGAAGACCTGCTCGGGGTACTTGTACTGCGGCAGGTCGCCGGTCTTGTGGTAGCGGTCGAGGAAGTCGCGAACGGACTTTCGCTCGCTGTCCTTGATATCGCAGATCCCTGCGCACCGCCCGCCCATGTTAATCATATTGAACGCGACGGTCCGCCCCCGGCCGCCGCATCCGATGAGCACGAACCGCACGGGTTTGGCGCCGGCGGAGGGTTTGGCCGCCTCGCCGGCGACGGCGGACAGTGGCCCCATCGCCATCGCCGCCCCGGCCGAGATTCTCGCCGCATCAGCCATGAACTGCCGTCTCGATTTCGGTTCCACGGTCACCTCCGCATGTCAGGAGTCTTTCGGCCTTCCCATTGAAGTGCAAGCAGTCTAACCAATGATAAACGCAGATAGACTCAGATGGAAGATACTGTTCCGATTGCAGGCCCGACCCTATAATCCGTTCCATGAATCCACTGGCTTTCTTTCTGGCGGCCGCCGCAGCCGGCGGCGGCGCTGGCTCCCGCCCAGCCGAGACGGCATTATATTGCGAGGCGCTTCGACCGCAGTTCCACTTCTCCGCCCGGCGCGGCTGGATTAACGATCCGGTCGGGCTTCTCTGCCACGACGGCGAGTACCACCTGTTCTTCCAGCACACGCCTACGCTGCCGCGGTCGATGGGCAAGACCTATTGGGGCCATGCCGTCGGAACGGACCTGGTCCATTGGAAGCAACTGGACGACGCCTTCGGGCCTCGGGACGGGTGCCCGGCGTTTTCCGGCTCGGCCGTGGTGGACGCCAACAACACGGCCGGGCTCCAGACGGGCACACGCAAGCCCCTGGTGGCGATCTACACCGCGTGGGGCAAGGGCCAGGCCCTGGCCTACAGCAACGACCGCGGGCACACGTGGAGCCAGTACGAGAACAACCCCGTGCTTGCCCTGCCCGGCGACGAGCTGCGGAGCTTTCCGCTGTCGGCCCGCGACCCGAAGGTGCTCTGGCACGAGCCCACGCGAAAGTGGGTGCTGTTGCTCTACCAGAATGTCGGCGGCAAGGGGGGCTTTGGCTTCTTTGGCTCGAAGGACCTCAAAACGTGGACGCCCCTGGGCCATCTGCCGGGCTTCTACGTCTGCCCGGACCTTTTCGAGCTGCCCGTTACGAACCCCAACGGCCGGAGCGGCCAGGCGAAGCGTTGGGTCATCATGGACTGGGCCAAATACGCTGTCGGGCGGTTCGACGGCAACACGTTCACGCCCGAGACCAAGCCCGTCCGGCTGGACTACGGCCCGGGCTACTCCGCCAACCAGACGTGGAACAACATGCCGCCGACTGACGGCAGGCGCGTGCAGATCGCCTGGCTGCGGTACGGCAAGTACCCCGGCATGCCGTTCGACCAGCAGTTGACTTTCCCGTGCGAGTTGAGCCTGCGCGACTTGGGCGATGGGGTGCGACTCGCCCGCCGGCCCGTCGGCGAGATAAGCAAACTCTACGCCCGCACCGACCGCCGCACGAACCTGCCGCTGACAGGCAAGCCGCTGTCCATGCCCGTTGGCGAGTTGCTGGACGTCAGTGTCGAGTTCGACCTCGGCGGCGCAGACGAGGTCGGCCTGGCCGTGCGCGGCGCCCGCATCGCCTACGACGCCAAGGCAGGGCTGGTCCGCTTCGGCCAGTCCGCCGCCCCGGCCTCGCCGGCCGACGGCAAGCTTACGCTCCGCATCCTGCTGGATCGAACCTCCATCGAGATCTTCATCAACGACGGCCAGGCGACAATCACCCAGTTCTTCACCCCCGCCGCCGCCGACCGGACGCTGGAGCTTTTCGCCCGCGGCGGCAAGCCCAAGGTGCGGGAGTTGGTAGTCCACGAACTGCGATCCGCCTGGCGGGAGCCGGCAGCCGACAGGCGGTAGGCGGTGGCAGGCCGGGACAGGAACCAGCGCCCGGCGGCACATATCCCTTTATTCCTACTTGCGTTACCACTATGTCGGCACTCATGACACCAACGCTGGTATATTCTACGGCTAAATAATATATAAAAACTAGCTAAAATCTAGTGGCTTTAATGGCCAATTAGCCTATAATACTCTTGAAAGGTGGGTAAGAATGGCTGACAAGCGAACCATGACCCTTAACTTGACGCAGCCGGAGATGGAAGCTCTGGAGCAGCTTGCGGAACGGAAGGAACTGTCCAAAACCGCCGTGCTGCGGCAGGCTCTGCGCCTTTACCACATGGTGTCGATTCGGATGGATAAGGGCGAGAAGATATTTTTCGAAGACGAGCTCGAAAAGAAGAAGAGCGAACTGGTGATGCTCTCATGAGCCAGGACATTCTAATCTGGGAACGTTCCGGTCAGAGGCTTGTTATCGCCAGTTTCCACGAAGACGTTACCGCGGAACAAATGGTTCAAGCCGAGTTGCAATGGAAGCCACATCGGGATGCGGCGATTGAACGCCTTACCTCAAAGGGCATGACTCTGCGGGAAGCTCGCCGCCTGATCCAGCACGCTCGTTGGGACTGGATAGTGAAGGCCCAGGCATTGCGGGAGCGCACGTTGGATATCAGGTGCTTCGGAATTGAACGGGAGGACGAATGGCAGGGC
>JAUWQU010000761.1 GCA_030610965.1 Phycisphaerae bacterium | reverse complement strand
GGACATCGTCATGATCGGCGAGGTCCGCGACACCGAGACCGCCCGCATCGCCGTCCAGGCCGCCCTCACCGGACACCTGGTGCTGAGCACTCTGCACACCAACGACGCGCCCAGCGCCGTGACGCGGCTGCTGAACATCGGCGTCGAGCCGTACCTCGTTGCTGCCAGCGTCGAGGCGATCCTCGCCCAGCGGCTCGTGCGAAAGATATGTACGCACTGCAAGGAGCCGTACGATCCCCCGATGAACATTCGCCGGGCCGTGGAGAAGGCGGTTGGCGGAGTAGACGAGTTCTACCACGGCACGGGCTGCAACAAATGCCGCAACACGGGCTTCTCCGGCCGGATCGGCATATACGAACTGCTGATGATGGACGACCAGATGCGCGACAAAATTTCGGCCAACGCGTCCATCAACGAACTGCGGGCGATCGCCAGGGAAAGCGGCATGGTCACGTTGCACCAGGATGGTATGGCCAAGGTGAAGGCCGGCCTTACGACTGTTGAGGAAGTTTTCCGAGTCACGGCCGGGTAGGCAGCAATGACGGCCTAGCGCCGCGCCGACGGATGGTCAAGCGCCCGTCGGGCGCGGGTTGCGGGCCGGGGAGCATATGGGAATGTCCAAGCCGGAAACAACAGCACAGGACACGCAACGGTGGCAGCATCCGAGTCAGGTGGCTGCCTCGGCCGCCCGCAAGTCGCACGCGCAGCAGGGCCTGTCCCTTAACGCGCAGGAGTTTTGCGCCACGGACGCGGCCCCGCCGCCGAACATCAACGCCGCTCGCGTGAAGGTCAAGCGGGACGAGGTCATCTTCTTCAGCACCCAACTGGCTGTCATGGTCGAGACCGGCGTGACGCTCTCGGAGGCTCTCGACGCCATCGCCGATCAGCTCACCGAACCGGTCTTCAAGGCCATCGTGAGCGACCTGTCGGCGCAGGTCAAGGCCGGCGTCGAGTTCTCGGCCGTGCTGGAAAAGTACCCCCGCGTCTTCAGTCGCATGTTCGTGGCGCTGATGAGGGCGTCGGAGGCCTCCGGCCAGATGGGCACGATGCTCATGCGGACCTCGGACTACATGGGCCAGGAGCGAGAGACGCTCAAGAAGATCCGCGGCGCGATGATTTATCCGATATGCATGATGGTCTTCTGCACGCTGGTGGTCATTGGCCTGCTGGTGTTCATCCTGCCTCGGTTCGAGAAGATCTACGCCGGCAAGGGGGCCTTGCTGCCCTTGCCCACCCGGCTCCTGCTGGGCTTGAGCCACGGCATGACCGACTACTGGTTCCTTGTGATTCCCGCGATTACCGGGCTCGGGGTGGGACTGTTTTTCTTCAGTCGCAGCCCAGCGGGCAAGGACATGATGGACACAGTCCGCATCCGCATGCCTTTGGTGGGCGCCATGTACCGCAAGGCCTACCTGGCCCGCGGGCTTCGGACGTTGGGGACGATGATCTCCACCGGCGTTGCCTTGCTGGAAGGGCTGGAGATTACCTCGCGAATCGCCGGCAACCGCCACTTCCAGGCGATCTGGCAGGCAGTGGCCGAGCAGATTGAGCAGGGCGGCAGCATCACCGACGAGTTGGTAAAGCATCCCCTGGTGCCGGGCACGATCACGCACATGATCGCGGCCGGCGAACGGACAGGCCAGTTGGCCAACGTGATGAACCGCGTGGCGGACTTCTGCGAGGCGGACGTCAAGATCGCCGTAAAGAGCGTCACCAGCCTCGTCGAACCCCTGATGATCATCATGATGGGCATCATCATCGGCGGCATAGCAATGGCCCTGCTGCTGCCGGTGTTCAGCATGTCCAAGCTGGTGCATTGAAAACTAACGAGAGGTCTTGGCCGACCGGCCTGGCAGGACGCCGGCGGCACATGGTCCTTCCCAGCCCCCGTCGTTGCGAGTGGCCGGCTTGCCGGTTGCCCCGCGGCGGGGGCACTTTTTGCGCTTCGTTTGCCGCACCCGGTGGCCTCTGGTGATTCGTCGGCCCGGCCGGTAGAATGGGCTCATGGCCAAGCGGGATTATTACGGCGTTCTGGGAGTCAAGCGAAACGCCTCAGCCGACGAGATCAAGTCGGCCTATCGCAAGCTTGCGCGCAAGTATCACCCGGACGCCAACAAGTCCGCCGGCGCGGCCGAGAAGTTCAGGGAGTCCACCGAGGCCTACGACGTTCTTTCCGACGCCGAGAAGCGGAAGCTGTACGACCAGTACGGCCATGCCGGACCCGCCGCCGGACCCGGCGCGGGCTTTGCCGGCGCCGGTCGGGGCGGTCGGGCCGGGCAGGGGGTGGCGTTCAATTTCGGCGACATCTTCGGCGGCGGCGGCAGCGGCTTTGCGGGCATGAGCCTGGACGACATTCTCCAGTCCCTCGGCGGCGGGCGCGGTCGGCGGGGCCGGCGGCGAGAGCCGAGGCCTCCGCAGCGCGGCAGCGACAGCGAGACGCGACTCACTCTTGACTTCCTCCAGGCCCTGCACGGCACGGCCACCCGCATACGCATTTCGCGGCAGGGGTCCGATGGCTCGACGCAGCAGGAGACCATCGAGGTGAAGATCCCCGTCGGCGTGAAGGACGGCTCGAAGATTCGCGTCCGCGGCAAGGGCGGGCTCGGCGCGGGCAGCCCCGGAGACCTGTACATCATCGTCACCGTCCGCCCCCATGAGTACTTCCGCCGGGAGGGCGACGACATCTACGTATCCGTGCCCATCAGCATCACCGAGGCGGCCCTGGGGGCCAAGGTC
>JAUWQU010000419.1 GCA_030610965.1 Phycisphaerae bacterium | reverse complement strand
GAGCCGCGGACATCCTCGGGGCAGGCGGCCTCACGCGTGGTGACGTACCGCACAACGGCCACCGGCGAGGTGCTGAGCCGGGTGGCGATGGCCTGGGCGTCGCAGGTGGTGACGGTAACGGAGTCGAACACGGCCGACGCGGCCACGGTCGCGGCGGCCAGGGCGTCGCGGACGTCGTCCACAATCGACCAGTCGGTGTTGGCAACGGTGATGGCTGTCATGGTGGGCCTCGATGAATGCTCGGTGGGCGCGTCGTGTCAGACTCGCTGCGGGCGGACCGATCCAGAAGCCGCGGCCTGGGCGGGGCCTCCGCCCGGCGGGCGGAAGGCCAGTACGAGCGAAGCCATCGCGCGGTCGAATTCGGCGCGGTGGTAGTCGCGAAGGCGGCTGTACATCGACTCGCCGCCGGTGCGATGGCTGCGGCCAAGGGCGATCTCCAGCGCCCTGTGTGCGCAGGCCAGGCGAAGTTGGGCGGGGTTGGCGATTCGCCGCAGGTCCGGCAGGTCGCGGTCGGCGTCGGCCAGGAACCACGCCTGCGCGGCGCGACCGCCGAACCGGTCGCGGAACATGGCCGAGACCTTCGCCAGCACGTCCTCGCCGGCCAGGCGGATGAACTCGCTACACCCGGCCGTTGCGTCATAGCCCGGCAGGGCCTCGATGCCGTCCCACAGCGTGTCGAGATCGGCGTCCACGCAAAGGGCCGCCTGGACCGGGCAGACGTCGTCGGCCAGGTGCTGATGGAGCATCAGCGAGCCGGACAGGCCGCTGTCATTGACGGCCGCCAGGACTACCTCGACAGCCGACGTGGCCGAGCCATCGGCGGCGGATACGTCGGCGGCGCCTTCGGCGACCTTGTCGGCCGCGCCCCGGCCGGCGTCCTTGTAGAGGCTTGCGGTGACGGTGTCGCCGTCGCGGGCGGTTTCCAGCCAGAGCACGCCGCCGTCGGTGTTCTCGGCGCCGGTTCTGGTCCTCAGGCCCGAAAGCCTCCATCTCGACGTGGTGAAGGCCTCGCTACGGTTCTCGTAGGAGATGATGGATTCCCACTTGCGTGGCATGGTTTGTTCCTCAGGGCTTCGCGTGTTTCTTCTCGGCCTTTTGGGCGGCCTGTTCGTGTTGGCGGCGTATCTGCCGCTTCTCGTCGGGAGAGACGTGCCTGGTTCGCATCAGGTCGCGAATTTGCGTGCCGGCCAGGCGTTCGACGGTTCGGCGGTCAAGAGGCATTCTTGCGGCTCCCGCGGCGCGAGGGGGTTTCGGCGGACGGCTCGCTCGCGGCCTTGTCGTCGGGCGCGGGTTCGCCGGCGGCGAGGCCCTCGACCATCATGCGTGCGTAGACGGCCTGCTCGGCGGCGGCTCGCCGTCCCTCGAGCGCGTCGATCTCTTCGACCGTCGGAGCGTCAGGCGTTTCGAAGGGGTGCAAAAAACCCTTCTCGCTGCGGTACCAGCCGAGCTTGGTGATGCCGGCGTGTCCGTTGACGTGGTCGTCCAGGGGCACCCAGGCGGTCTGCTTGGCGTAGGTGGCCTGGCCGTCGGGGCCTTGGATCTTGCGCCAGCGGCCGGTCCACATTTCGACGGCGCTGTTGCGACGGCAGGAGCCGCCGCGCGTCCCGGGCACCTGGGGCGAGCCCTCCGGGGCGTAGCGCCAGACGAGGCCCTTTTCGCAGACCAGCCAGCGCCGCCCGCGCAGCACGCGGTAGGCAATCGGCCTGCCGGCAGGGTCGGTGAGTCGACCGCCGCGAAGGGACATATCGGAGAGGATCTCCTGGACCTGCTGCATCTCGGAACCATTCAGGTCGTATGCGTCTTCGTACATTTGATGAAAGTCCTTTCGATTGGCCGGCCTCGCGGCCCGGCGTGAGTGGAGTTTGTTTCTTGCAGGGATGCAGGGGATGCAGGGGATACGGATAAGGCTAAGAAGATACCAGGGATGAACACGGATGAACGCGGATGTTAAGAAGCTTTGTAGTCATCTGGGTTCATCTGCGTTCATCATTGCCAAACTTTGTCTTCTTCTTATCCCCTGCATCCCATGCATTCCTGCGAACAGTCCGCCGAGCGCCCCCGGACGCGAGTGGCCCGGGGGCGTTGTCGGCGGGTTGGGCGTTTAGGCGTCGGTGATGATCGGCACGCCGAAGGTATCGACGTTCTCGCCGACGCCGTAGGCAATGGTCGCCACGACCTCGGTGCTTCTGGCCGAGGCGTCTCGCTGGTACTCCACGCGCAGCGGGCGAAGCTGGACCAGCGTGATCGCCTCGCGGACGAACATCGCCCCGCATCGGTCGGCCCCCGCGTTGGCGGTCTCGACCTCCGTGGTCACGTAGATCGGCACGCCGCAGAAGACGCCCCAGAAGCCGTTGGCTGAGAGCCCATCGGGCAGCCGGCCCTCGCGGACCAGTTCCGGCAGGTTGGTGAACACGGCCGCGCCGTTCGAGGCGTCGGTCAGGGCGGTGAACAGGTCCATCTTCTGGACCGGGTGCAGGACGCAGACCTTCTGGCCAGGCGCGTTGGCCAGCTCGAGCGTGTAGATGGCCTCGATGAAGTTGGCGACCGACAGGTTCTGGCCGCTGATGCCGACGGCGCCCGTGCCCGAGCTGTTGAGCCCGGCCAGCAGCGCGCAGAGGTCGCCGTCGACCTTCTGTGCGATGGCCCGGCCGCTGGATCGGGCCCAGACGGCCAGGTCGTTGAGGATGGCCGTCTCGAGGGCCAGGTCGGTCACCTCGGTGCTCAGGCCGACCTCCCCGATGGTGATGGAAGCGGTGGTAGCCGGCGTTCGGGCCGCAGCGGCCAGGTCGGCGGCCTCATCGACGCCGGCGGCGGCGGTGGTCGGAAGCTGGGTCTGCTCCCAGACCTTACCCTGGCCGGCGCCGAGAAACTCGCGCTGGACCAGGCCGGCCACGACGATATTCGGACGCGTCTCCTGAAGGATGTCGGCCGAGATAAGCTCGCTCGGCACCCATGCGTCCAGGGTTGTGGTAGTGGTTTGTGCCATTCTATATTGCTCCTGAGTTGCTTTGTGTGTGAAGGGTTCAGTAAAGAAACAGGCGTCAGAAGAAGGTCATAGGCCTTAGCTCTTAGGTCATAGGGCGCGATGCCGTGTCCCGTGGGCAGGCCAACTGCGCGACAGATGCCAACAGCTACGATCAGTGCCCTGCCCCCTAAGAGCCAGGAGCTATCAGCTAAGAGCTTCTTCTCAGATGTAGCCCCCTTCGTCAGCCGATCCGCGGCCCAGGATGCTGTCGCGCTGCTGGCGTGTCATGCGGTTGGCGACAGTCAGCCGCTGCGAAGGCGGCAGGGCCAGGAACTCGGCCTTCGATTGGGGCGTGGGATCCATGTGTGTCATCGCTCCCCCGGCCTGGCGGGCGCCGCTGCCGGGGGTCACTGTCGATCGGACAAGGTTGGTGTTCTCAGGCATGGCCAGGAACGTCTCCACGAAACGCTGCGCGTCACGGATAGGCTTGTCGCCATCGAGCGCCGCCTGGCCGTCGTGGGCAAGGAAATGGGCCTCGAATCGGCCGGTGGCGGTCTCGATCATCCGCACGCGGTCACGCAGCAGTGCGACAACCTGGTCCGGGTTGATCGCGCGAGCCCGTGCGGCCGCGACGCGAAGCTCCTGGTCGGCAAGCAAGTCGGCCAGGCGGTTTTCGAGCGTTTCCTTTCGCCCGCGAAGGTCCTCGATGTGGGCCTTGACCGGGTCCGGAAGCCGCTCTTCGATCGCCTGGAGGTCCGTTGCCTGCGAGTCGGCCTTGCTGTCCGGCAAGGTTCGCCCCTCGTCCTGCTCGTCCGGCCGGCTCAGGCGGGCCAGCAGTTGATCCACCTGGGCCGTCAGTTGCCGAACCTTCTCCTTGGCCGTCTGCCTCTGGCCGACGACCTTGTTGAACTCGGCGCGGGAGATCACGCCTACCGCCGGGCCGTCGGACCTGACGGGTCCTTGGGCCGGATCGCCGAGTGCGTCTTGCGGGGCCTCCGCCCCGCCGGACGGCTCCTGCCGCATCGAGCCGCCCGCTGCCGGCAGCGCCGCTCCGGGCTCGCCGGCTGATGCGTCCGCAAACAAATCCTGAGTCTGCTGAATCTGTGCTGGTTGAGTTTGATCCATGGGGAAGATGTTTCCTTCTTCTTGGTAGCCGGGAGCCGGGAGCCGGTAGCCGGTAGCCGGGAAAAGCAAAGCGGCGAAACCGGGAACAAAGAACTGGTCGCCGGTAACCGTTTCTGTTTCTTCTGGCTGCCGGCTACTGGCTACCGACCACTGACTACTGCCCCAGCGGAGCGGTGTCGATCTGCTCGGAGATTCGCTCGTGCTGGACCGAGCCGTCGCGGACGAGCATGTTGGACAGTTGCCGGGTCATCTCACGCGTTACTTCCGTCAGCGACGCCGAGACCGCTCCGCAGCCGGTTACCCAGGTGCGGATGTTGTCGAGCATCTCGCCGACGGGCGACAGGACGAAGGCGCGGTTGTACGTCACGCGGTAGCCCAGCCGCCCGGCCGCCTCGTGCGGGGCTATTGATTCGCCGGTGGCCAGCACGACCGCCTGTCGCATCATCTCCAATTCCGCCCGCTCGCACTGGCCGGCCGTGGCGCGAAGTTCGTTGTCCAGGTCCGTACGCTCCATCGCGAGCTTCAAGCCGCTGCCGGATGAGGCGTTTATTTCCGCCATGCCGCCGCGGAATTTCAGCAGCCGGAGAATCTCGCCAAGGTA
>JAUWQU010000313.1 GCA_030610965.1 Phycisphaerae bacterium | reverse complement strand
CCTCGTTTGGTTTCCGCCCGGCGGCTTGAAACATCGGCGTCAGGCGGGTATTGTTTGGTGGGTTGTCAGGCCGTTGCAGGGCCAGGCATGTTGCGCACAGCGCGGCCTGGCATTTTTATTTGGCTTCTTGCGGACGAAGACAGAGATCGATGGCATTGAAGAGTTCGACCAACATCCTCACAGGGCGGAAGTTGTGGATCCCCCGGATGACGTACATCGGCGCGCGGTTCATGGCTGCGGCGTTTCGGGCGCTGGGCATCGACGCGTCCCCGACGCCGGAGTCAAACGCCGATACGCTCGAACTCGGCGGGCTTTACACCAGCGGCGAGGAATGCTATCCGGAGAAGGTCACGATGGGCGACTTTCTGCGGATCGTCAAGTCACCGGACTTCGACCGCGACGCGCACGCGTTTTTCATGCCGACGGCCGAGGGGCCGTGCCGGTTCGGCCAGTACGCCCCGTACCTTCGCCAGGTGCTCGACGAGATGGGCTACGACGACGTGCCGGTTATCTCGCCGACCAGCAAGAACAGCTACGACGGCCTAGGCCAGCACGGCGTGGACATTATGCGGCAGATGTGGCGCGGGCTGGTTTGCTCTGACATACTGCGGAAGATGCTTCTTCGCACGCGCCCCTACGAAGCCGAGCCCGGGGTGGCCGACGCGGCATTTGAGCAGTCGATGGAGATTGTCGAGGCGGTCATGGCCGACCCGACGCTGTCGAGCAAGGGCCGGATGGCGGCGCTGATTGACTCGATGATCCGCGTGCGTGACATCTTCCGGGCCGTGCCGGCGCGGTACGTCAAGGGCAGGCCGCTGATCGGCGTGGTCGGCGAGATCTTCTGTCGGCTCAACACGTTCAGCAATTACGACGCTGTCCGCAAGATCGAGGCTCACGGCGGCGAGGCGTGGATCAGCGACGTCTCGGAATGGGTCTGGTACACCAACTGGTCGCAGCAGAGCCTGCTCAAGCGGGACGGCAAGACGTTCACGCTATCGATGGTTGGGACGATAATGAAGAACGCCATGCAGCGGCGCGAGGAGCACAAGCTGCTGGCGCCGTTCCACGACGACTTCATCGGCTACGAGGAGCCGCACGACATATACGCCGAGGTGCTCAAGCCGGCCTGGCCTTACCTGCCGGCCGACGGGGCCCTGGGCGAGATGACGCTCTCGGTCGGCAAGAGCGTGTATCTCCACGACCGGGGGGTCGATGGCATAATAGACATCAGCCCGTTCAGTTGCATGAACGGGATCGTCTCGGAGGCCGTTTACCACACAGTCGCGGCCGACCACGACGGGATTCCGATCCGCAAC
The DNA here is from genome assembly GCA_030610965.1 of Phycisphaerae bacterium. Lineage (GTDB taxonomy): Bacteria > Planctomycetota > Phycisphaerae > SM23-33 > SM23-33 > JAUWQU01. The sequence goes on along the minus strand of JAUWQU010000313.1, from coordinate 4,257 downwards.
TTTTACTTCGATGCATCGAGCTCGAACATGGAGCGCGACCTGGATATTTTCATGGAGTTGGCGGCCGGCTACCAGAAGCGCAAGAAGAAGAAGCGGCATTACCCGCCGTGCTTCGGAGCCTGAGTGGCCGGCATTTGTTGCCAGGTAACTCCGTACGAGGAGGAGGCCGGCGGATGATAGAACGGGTTGTTGACACCGATGAGCGGCACATTGCGCCCGGCGAGAGCCGCGGCCAGGGGCAGGCGCGCCCAGCCGACGACGGCATCGAGGCCCATCGGCGCCGGATGCGCCGGTTCGAGGCCCACTTCGCAAAGCTCCCGTTGGAGACCCAGGCCACTTGTCCGTCGTGCCGCAAGGTCGTCGCCGCTGTGTTCGACCGCTGCGGCGAGCAGATTGTCCTCACGTTTAACTGCGCCGATTGCGGCCAGCGCCGCCAGGTGCATCACGACGCGATCTGGACGGACCTTGCCGGCGATTTTCCCGGCAGCGCCACGCACACCTTCGGCGGCTCGCGCATCCACCCGCCGATCCGCCGGCTGCCGCGAACGGTCGAGACGCTCTGCCCGCAGTGCGCGGCCGTGATCGTCGGACGGTATTTCGTCGAGGACGGAGCGGTATACATAGAGAAGACTTGCCCGGAGCACGGCCACTTCCGCGACATGGTCAACAGCGACGCCTTGCTGCAGGCCAAGGCCTCGTGGTGGACGTTCGGCGAGCAGCCCGGCCAGGCCAAGCCGCACGTCACCGACGGCAAGCGGTGCCCGTCGAACTGCGGGCTGTGCAACCAGCACCAGTCGGGGTCCGTGCTGGCGCAGGTCGACCTGACCAACCGCTGCAACATGCGATGCCCGATCTGCTTCGCCAACGCGGGCTCGGCCGGTTACGTCTGCGAGCCTACGTACGAGCAGCACGTCACTTACCTCCAGGTGCTGCGGGACTTTCGGCCGATCCCATGCACGGCAATCCAGTTCACGGGCGGCGAGCCGACGATTCATCCGGACTTTCTGCGGATCGTCGCCAAGGCGCGGTCGATGGGTTTCAGCCACATTCAGATAGCCACCAACGGCATACGGATGGCGGACTACGACTTCGCCCGGCAGGCGGCCGAGGCGGGGCTGCACACGCTGTACCTCCAGTTCGACGGCGTCGGCGAGGAAGCCTACCGCCAGACCCGCAACTATCCCGGCATATGGGAAAAGAAGCTGGCCACGGTGGAAAACTGCCGCAGGCTGGGCCTGAAGATATGCCTCGTGCCGACGATTGTCCGCGGGGTCACCGACGACCAGGTCGGGCCGATATTCCGCTTCGCCGTGGACAACATCGACACGGTCAGCGCCATCAGTTATCAGCCGGTGGCCTTCGCCGGGCGGATCGACTACGAGCAGCGATCCCGCCAGCGGTACACGCTTGGGCACCTGGCTCACGACATTGCCGCGGCCTCGGGGGCAAGCCCGCTGGCTGACATGTTCCCGCTGAGTATCGTCTCGCCGCTGAGCGAGTTCCTGGAAGCGTTTTCCGGCTCGCCGAAGATCCGCCCCACCTGCCACCCGGACTGCGCGTTCGGGACATATTTCTTCGTCTCGCCGGACAAGAAGGTCTACCCGTTCCCGCGAGTGCTGGACGTCGAGGGAATGTTCTGGGACATGAGCCGCCTGGCCGCGCGGATCCGAGACCGTGGCCGGGTAACGTGGCTCGATAAGCTGCGGGCGATACGGATGTTCAAGAGGCACTTCCGCGCCGAGTCCGCCCCGCCCGACCTGACGGTTAAGCGGTTCATCCGGTCGCTGCGGGGCATGGTGGACAAGAGTGTCGGGCGAGGCCAGGGCGAGCAACTGACATACAAGACGCTCTTATGTGCTGGAATGCACTTCCAGGATCGGTACAATTTCGATGTCGAGCGGACCAAACGGTGCGTGATACTATACTCGACGCCGGACGGGATATTCCCGTTCTGCACGTGGAACTGCGGGCCGGAGTATCGAGCGGTGAGCGAACGGAAATTCGCCGCCCAGCCCGCCGTGGTAGTCCCGTAGCCTGCACCAAACATTGGAGAGACAACTATGAGAGCATCGCTGGTTTGCCTTGTTTGTGCGTCGCTGCTGTCGGCCGTCGGGTGTCAACTCACCAATGAGGACATGGCGCCCGGTTCCCAGGCCATTTCCAACTCCGTCAAGGGCAAAGGGCTGAACGTCTCGATCCGGCTTCCCAAGCGCGGGTGGAAAGTCGGCGAGACGATGTCGCTCGAGGTCAGGGCCGTCAACACAACCGGCTCGCCCGTGGAAATTAACTCCCCGACAGGCGCGCCCGTGCTCGTCCGCATCATGCGGCGAAGCATGATGTCATACGAGCAGCTGCGCGTCTATCCCGGCTCGGCCACCGCGAACATCCTCAACTGGATTCTGCCCGCCCACGGCACGCGGACGTTCAAGCTGATGGTCCCCGTCGAGCCCGACTGGCCCGTGGCGGAGGTGCTGTACGTCTCGGCCGAACTCAACGGGTACCCGAAGTACAACCCGAGCCTGGCGGTCATCGTCGAGCCGGGCGGCGTGGAGGAGTAGCCCGGCGAGCCGGGCAGGCGCGCCGCGGGACGTAATGACACGCAGGGCCGAACAACACGCAGGGGGAGATGAGTCCTACACCGCCGCGGCGGCCCATTCGACGGCTGCGGCGATCGGCAAGCAATACCGCCGCGACTTTCCGGCCTCGGAGAACCCGGACAAGAGCCCCTGCCGCACCGACGACGGCGACCTGTCCAGCGGCGAGTACGTGCGATCCAGTGACGCCCTGGCTGATAAGGCCACGGACGAACTGGTGCGGATCGACTACCATCACAAGCTCGAGCGCTACCTCGGCACGCGCCCGATGCGCTGGCTGCTGCGGATGCTCTCGAAAGAGCGGCCGGACGAGAAGTTCCCCGCCGCCTGGGCGACGACCGCGCTGGAGCGCGCGATCCACAGCTATCGCAACCCGGCCGTGCCGGCGTGGCGGCGGCTGCGGTACTGGCTGCTGCACAAGTTCATAGACCGCATGCGCGGCAAGACCGACGCCGAGACATTTCGCCGCCGGCTCAGCGAGCACGTGCCGACCGTCCGCGGGCTTGTCATCGTCGCAAAGAGCGTCGCCGAGTTCGGCCTGACCGTGCCGCAGAAATTCAGCGCGCCGCTTTTCGCCGTGTGGAACTTCACCAACCGCTGCAACCTCGCATGCAAGCACTGCTACCAGGACAGCGAGCACAACGCCCTGCCCGACGAGCTTACACTCGACGAGAAACTCAGCCTGATCGACCAACTCGGGCGGATGCACCTGCCGATGCTGGCGTTCTCGGGCGGCGAGCCGACGATCTCCAAGGACCTGCTGCCATGCATCGCCCGCGCGAAGAAATGGGGCATGCACACCACTATCGCCACCAACGGCACGACCATGACGCGCGACCTGGCCGGCAAGCTGGCCGAGGCGGGGCTGCGATACGTGGAGATATCGCTGGACTCCGTCGACGCCGACCGCCACGACGCCTTTCGCGGCGTGAAGGGCATGTGGAGCAGATCGGTCGAGGGCGCCAGGAACGTCGTCGCCACGCCGGGTTTGCGCCTGGGAATCGCCATGTGCGTTCACCAGGGCAATTACGACGAGGCCGAGGCGATGATCGACTTCGCCGACCAGCTCGGGGCCGGCTGCTTCGCGCACTTCAACTTCATCCCCGTCGGGCGCGGGCTCAAGATGGTCAGCGGCGACATAACTCCTCAGCAACGCGAGAAGCTCCTCGCCATGCTCAATCGGCGTATGCAGGCCGGCGGCATCGGCATTATCTCGACGGCGCCGCAACTCGGGCGGGTATGCCTGGCCGGGGCGGCGCTGGATTATGGCCGCGTGTCGTGCTCGCCCGCGGGGGCAGGCAACGGGGTCAAGGCCCGCGTGGTCGCCAAGTACCTCGGCGGCTGCGGAGCCGGGCGGACGTACATTTGCATCGAGCCGAACGGCGACGTGACGCCTTGCGTGTACATGCCTCACCGCGTGATGGGCAACGTCCGCCAGAAGCCCGTCGAACAGATCTTCCGCCAGAGCATCTTCTGGGACATCCTCAACGATCGCAGCCGTCGTCTGCACCACTGCGAGGTCTGCGCGTTCAAGAATTACTGCGGCGGCTGTCGCGCCCGAGCCGACGCCTACTACGGCCACCTCCACGCCGGCGACCCCGGCTGCATCTTCAACGCCAAACACTGGGACGACCTGGTCGCCAAAGGCATAGCCGTGGTAGAG
>JAUWQU010000071.1 GCA_030610965.1 Phycisphaerae bacterium | reverse complement strand
CACACGGGCTGGAGTCGTGACGTTGTTGACGTCCTCTACCCTTCAGGGTCGAACTCGTCGTACAACTCTCTACTGGACAGGATCTACATCAGTGAATCTCAGGTTACTCTGGCGGTCGTAGCACATGAATACGGTCATGCTGTGCAGCGGAGCGCCAGGGGGGGCACCGGCATCTGGACGTCTGGGCCCGATCCGCATGATGTGGACTCAGAGAGCAATGAAGGGTTTGCCCTGGAGGAGGGCTGGGCAGAGTTCTTTGCAGCAGCAGTGAGCAACTATTCAACAGGGAAGTACGAGATAGAATCAAATGCTACGTCTGGCGGCATGAGCTTGTCGTGGTGGATGGGCGATCACATGGATAGCGACCAGATGATTATCACGCCCAATGCACTAGTAAACGTAAACGGCAATACTGGGGAGATAGTTGAAGGCGCGGTGGCTTCCGTCTTCTGGGACCTTTATGATTCAGCAAATGATGATGACGTCGATGCCCAATTCGACAAGCTATGGACCGTGTTTCTAAACGACGACCCGGACAGCATATGGAATGCCGCCGGAGATGACGATTTCTACCACTACTGGAACGCCCGCTACGGGCAGAGCAGGGAAGTCGATGAGATATTCATCGATCATGGCATGCCTGTGACGGATGATGATCATGACCTCGAAGGTCCGAACAACACAATCTCTACAGCCACGCTCATGGCTTCCCGGGTACCGGCCTATGAGGACCTGATCTGCATTGACGAGGATTGGTACAAGGTCGTAACATACGGAACATCCACGGCCGATTCCCAAGTCCAGATCGACTTCGACCACGACAAAGGGCAGTTGGAGTTGTTCGTCTACGACTCCTCCATGAGCCTGATCGGCTCCCGCTCGGGGTGGCAGACCGGAGACAGCCTTTCGGTGAGCATGGGCGGCCAGCCGGCCGGAACGTATTACGTCAAGGTGGCTGGCGTCGGCAACCAGAGCGACGGGGACGGCATTTACGAAGGCGACATGAGCCCCAATTACTCGGTTTCCATGCACGTCAACTCAGCTCCCCAAGCCTACAACGACACCTATACTGTGCTGGAAGACAGCGGATCAAACGTCTTGGATGTATTGGGCAACGATGATGATCCCGATCCAGGCGACAGTCTCCAGATTATCGCATACAGCTATGCATCACATGGAACCGTATCCCTTGGCAGCGGCGCTACAAGCATGCGATATACGCCCGCTGCAAACTATTACGGGTCCGATAGCTTTTGGTACAGGATGTGCGACTCCTGGGGAGCCGTTTCGACCGCCAGCGTTGCAGTAACCGTCACGAGTGTGAACGATCAGCCGGCGATCAGCAACGAGAGCTTCAGTGTGGCCGAGAACAAGGCCAACGGCAGTGTTGTGGGCACGGTGATTGCCAGCGACCCAGATAGCGGGGATAGCCTGACGTATTCGATCACAGGCGGAAACACGAGCAATGCCTTCGGGATCAACGGTTCATCCGGTCAGATCACCGTCGCGAACAGCTCGGCCCTCGATTATGAGGCGAGGCAGGCATTCAGCCTCACTGTCCAGGTTACCGATAACGGGAGTCCTGTTCTTTCGAAGAGCGCGACGGTTACGATCAATCTTACACCGGTGAACGACAACCCGCCGATCTTCACGTCCACTGCCAGCCCGAGCGTGCCCGAGAACACCACGGCGGTTGTGGCACTCGCGGCAACGGATGCGGATTTGCCGGCCCCGACTATTACGTTCGCCATTACGGGTGGAGCGGACCAGAGCCTGTTCCAGATCACGGGTGGTAACCAACTGGCCTTCACGACTGCCCCGAACTACGAAACCCCTGCCGATGCGGATCACGACAACGTCTACCTCGTGCAGGTGACCGCGACGAGCAGCGGGATGCCGGTTGAGAGCACGGTCCAGAACCTAAGCGTGACCGTGACCAACGTCAACGAACAGCCCGCAGACATCCAGCTTTCCAACGCCGGCATCGCCGAGAACCAGCCTGCGGGCGCCATGGTGGGCTCGTTGAGCACGACCGATCCGGACACCGGCAACACTTTCACCTATAGCCTGGTCAGTGGCACCGGGAGCACGGACAACAGCTCGTTCACCATCAGCGGCAACACGCTGCAAACGGCAGCACCCTTCAACTACGAGGCGAAGAGCAGCTACAGCGTCCGCGTTCGCACCACCGACCAGGGTGGGCTGTGGTACGAAGAACCGTTCACAATCACCGTCACGGCCACCCGCCTGCCCGGCGACGCCGACGGCAACGGCGTGGTCGACGCGGTCGACTACATCGCCGTGAAACGCGGCATGGGCACGGGACCGGGCGTCTCGCTGCTTAACGGCGACGTCACCGGCGACGGGTACGTGAACCTGGCTGACCTGCAACTGCTCCAGGCCCATTACGGCGAGACCAGCGGCGGCGCGGTGGTGATACCCGAGCCGGAACTGCTGGCTGCGCCTGTGGCGGATGCGCCGGATGCCGACGTTCTGGCTATCGCGGCCAGCGTGTTTGGCAATCGCCTCGCGGCGGGCCGCTTGGGCATGACGCCGGTGGCTGCGCGATCCGCAAACTCGCTGTCGCCAGTGCGTGTGGCAGCCCGCGCCGGCCTGCTGTCGATACCCACTTCATGGACTTCGCCTCTGCTGAGCCATGAAGAACCAGGCCCGGTGGTTGCGGATGTTCTCCAATTGGCCGGGCCGTGGTGGGCTGATGACTCGGCCGACCGCGAGTTGGCCGACGAGCCGCTGATGACCAGGCTGACCACGGACATTACAGGCAAGCCGCGCAAGGGCCTGCTGGACCCCATCGGGCTGGATGTGCTGGCTGCGAGTAGGTAGCCGGGCTGCTGGTAGCCGCGTTTGCCGACTGGTGGCAGCGGGCTTTGTGTTCGCGCACGGCCGGGCTGAGATCGTGATTGACACTGGGCTTATGCAAGTTGCATGTAGGCGCGGGGCCGATTTGGGGGTATATTGTCAAAGTCCTGTACCCCGCCTGGCGGGCAGTGGCGTGGCTGAACAAGGAGGATAGCCCACGGTATTTTTCTCGGCGGGGGGCAATGGTTTCTCGGAGCGGACAGCTTTGCTTCTTTCAGGAGGATGCGTTATGTCGTCGTCAAGGGCGATGAATCGTCTCGGTAAGCAGTGTCGGACTGCGCTGGCTCACATGCGGCAGTTGAACGCCCGGCTGTTCAGTCCGTCTCGGCCGGTGCTTTCGGGCTATCGTCCCTGCTCGGTCGAGCAACTCGAGCCCAGGTTGCTGCTGAGCGGCACGAGCTACATCGTGACATCTCTGGCGGATGTAGTCGCCTCGGACGGCGTGGTGACGCTGCGGGAGGCGATTGAGGCAGCCAACACAAACACAGCCGTCACGGCCGACGTTCCGGCGGGCATCCTGGGCGGGACCGACACTATCGGCTTCGACGCAGGGCTATGGGCGGCCGGGCCGGCGATGATCGTCCTGGGCGGGACCGAATTGACCGTAACGGACCGGCTGGCAATCGAGGGTCCAGGCGGGGGTAAACTGACCATCAGCGGGAACTTCACCAGCGGCGTGCTGTACTGCGATGCGGCCGACCTTTCGCTGACGGGTCTGAGAATATCTCGCGGCTATGCCTACATGGGGGGCGGAATCTGTAACTACGAGGGCACGGTTACGTTGACTGGCTGCGAGGTCACCTACAACAACGGGTGCGGCTACTATGGCGGCTATGGCGGGGGCATATACAGTAACCGTGGCGCGGTGACGCTGATTGACAGCGCGGTTACGGAAAACCAGGTGTACGCGTACGGGACCGGCTATGGGGGCACCGGGGGCGGCATCTGGGCGCAGTACTGCGACCTGACACTGACCAACAGCACCGTATCAGGTAACGACGCCACGGGCGACGGGGCCGGAATCCACATCCAAAGGGGCGGCTCGCTGACGATTACCGGCGGGGCGGTGACCAGCAACTTCGGCGGTGGCGCCGGCGGTGGGATTCATATCTCTGACGGTGTGCCGGTGGAGCTGACAGGCGTGAGGATCTCGGGCAACAGGGCCGACGGCGGCGACGGCGGAGGCATCGCCAACTCGAACCCGCAGGGCACAATGGTGCTGACGAGCGTGATAGTCTCAGCCAACCACTCCCAAGTCGACGGCGGGGGCATCTACTCGAGCGGGCCTGCAACTCTGACGGACTGCTGGGTCGTCGACAACGACGCCCGAGGCTATTTGGGCGACGGCGGGGGCGGAATCCACAACTTCTCCACGATGACTATCGTGGGCAGCACGATCACGGGCAATCACGCGACTTACGCCAGCGGCGGGGGCATTTGCAACCTGCGGACGTTGACGGTCATCAACAGCGTGAGCGCCGACAACCGCATCACCGGGTGGGACATTGACAAGGGCGGCGCCGGAATCTTCACAGATTACGGAAGTCTGCCGGTGCCCCGTACCCACTGCACCATTGCGGGCAATATCGTGATACCTGTAGGGCCGGCCACTGCCGGCGGGGGCGGGGTCTACATCGCCTCGGGGCCCGTAACGATCAACAACACCGTGGTTGCCTTGAACCAGGCGCCCTATCATCCGGAGGTCGGCGGAGCGTACGGCGGCTCGAATAACCTCATCGGTGGCGATCCCGGCTTCGTTGCCCAGCCGGACGACCTGCGGCCGACCGCCGTCAGTGTGCTGGTCGACGCGGGCGACAACGCCCTGGCCGTCGATGCCGACGGCCTGGCGCTCGTGTCGGACGTGCATGGCGATCCGCGGATCGCCTTTGGTACGGTGGATATCGGCGCTTATGAATACGGCGGCCCCGCGGTCGTTGTCACCTTTGTCGACGCAAATCTGGAAGCGGCAGTCCGCGACGCCATCGGCAGACCCATGGGCCATATCCTGGACACCGACCTGGCCGCGCTGACCTCTCTGGATGTTCACGACCGGCGCATCATCAATTTAGCCGGCTTGGAGCACTGCACGAATCTGACGAGTCTGGACCTTTCAGCCAACCAGATAAGCGACCTTTCCCCGCTGAGCGGCTTGACGGGGTTGGCGAGTCTGGACCTTGGGAATAACCCGCTGTGGCCTTCTTCATACACGACCGAGATTCCCGCTCTTGAAGCCGCCGGCACGGTGGTTACGTACGATGCGCCGGGGCGGATTTCGGGGACGGTGTTTGACGATCAGAATAACAACTGCGTTCGAGATGCCGGGGAGCCAGGGATGGCGGGGGCAATCGTGTTCCTGGACAGTAACGGCAATAATGTGTTGGATTGGGGCGACACGGATGGCCAGGCCGACTGGGATCAGGGGGAGGGCGAGCGATGGACGACCAGCGGCGCGGACGGCTCGTACACATTCGATAATGCATATTCCTATGCCGGTAGCCATAGAGTATCGCAGGTGGTCCCGGCCGGGTGGAGACAGGCGACGTCGGGGTATCCGGCACACTACGACGTTAAACTTGTGGGGAACGAAGTCGTCGGGCTGGACTTCGGCCTAAGCGACGAGTTGGGGCCGGTTGTCTCAATCGAGATGGTACGATTCGCCAGTTTCCTCGTGCCGGGCAGAACGGATGACAGTCACGGGTATCAGCTCACGGTAACCGGCATTGAGATGACCGGCGGGCAGTTCATTACTCCGTGGGGCGAGACGGTGGAAATCGACGACCTGTTTCCCCCGAGCTGGTCCGGTAGAACACACACCTCGTTCGATTTTGAACGCGGCGCGTTCGAATTCGAAGCCTCCGCCGAAGGCGTTCTGACGGTCTTCATGTTCGAGTGGGACTGGCTCAGTGAGAGTCAGTGGGCCAGCCTCGATACGGGCACGACCACGCTGGCCATAGAGGCCAATACTGGTACCTGGGCTGACACGCTCGATTTCAGCGGCGCCTCGCAGGTTCCCGATGAGCCGAATATCCTCAACCCGGTCCATCGGACGATCCTGCCGCACGATTTCCTTGTCGAATGGTCGCCGTGGATTGACGCCCCCGCCGACGGGGTGATCGTGGTGGGGCTGGAAATGATTCAGACAGATGGTCAACCGGCGGGCGACGAGTATGAGGAGTACTTTGAGCTTCCCGCGGACGCCACGTCATGGGCCCCGCCGGCCGGGCTGGACCTGGATGGGATGTTTGAGTTGCAGGTCTTCTTCGCCGTCGGGACACAACAGACTCTCAGCGATGACGTACCGGTGGATGTGTTTTCGTATGGCGGGAACGACGTGATATGCCTTGTTGGCGACTTTGACGGGCCGGTCGTAACCGAGCCTGGGACCGGCAAGCAATACTTCCTCACTCCGGGAGGTTCTTGGGAATCCTGCCAGGCCTATGCCCAGGTTCATGGGGGCAACCTGGTCACCATCGAAAGCGCGGATCAGGAGGCGTGGCTTCGGAGCGAATTAGGCACGGATGGCTGGTACTGGATTGGCCTGAATGACCGGGCCGTCGAGGGCCAGTGGCAATGGGCCGACGGCCAGCCGGTGACGTATACGAACTGGGGTCCCGGTCAGCCGGATGGCGTTGGGTGGAACAACGGCGAAGCGGACGCCGCCGTATGGGAGCCCTCAACGGGACAGTGGTACGATTCGGAGGACTGGTTCGGGTTCCGCGGGATTGTGCAGACGGACCCGGGGCAGTGGCTGCGGGACGACCACGGCAACAGTGCCGCCGATGCCACGCCTGTCTCCCTGCCGGCCTCTGCCACGGGCTGGCTGGGGTACAACGGCGACATCGACTACTTCAGTTTCTCCGCCGTCGGCGGGACGCTCTATGAGATTTTCGTCGAGACCGGCGAAAATCCCGATCTTGACACCGTCGCGTGGCTGTACGACGACGGCGCATCGCTGCTGACCTGGGACGATGACGGCGGCGAGAACTGGTCCAGCCGGATACGGTGGGTCGCTCCCGCCGACGGCACGTACTATCTTGCGGTGGACAGCTCCGGGTCATTCGAGGACGTCGAGGAATACTCGGTCCAGATAGAATCCGATACGCTCACGCCGGACTCGCCCGATGCGACCTTCAACCATGCCGAACTGTGGCTGTTCGCCAACGGCACGCGTGGCGTGGCTTTCTCAAGTGAGTTGTACACCGGTTCCACCAGTGACGATGTTGGAGATGTGCTGCATGTTCTCGACCTGTCCAACCCGCTGGCGCCTGCGGAGACGGGCGCGTGGTACGCCAAGGGCGTGGAGGGTGGCGCATTCGGGCCTCATGGCTTCTTCTACTGTGTTGTGGACGATATTGAAACCAGTACCGGCGCATCCTCAGAGCTTGTGGCCCTGGACGTCAGCGGAGGTGGCGATCCCGTGGTGGTGTATCGCACAAGGCTGGAACGGGCGGACTGGGACTCGTTGGCCGTCGTGGGAAACTTAGCGTACGTCTGCACGCAGCCTGACGACGATGATACCGCGGCACTGGAGATATACGACCTTTCGAGCCCGGCCGGCGCCGTCCTACAGGGACAGATGGAATGGTCGTCTCCGCACGGGGCCGGCTTTGACTTCGACCCCGTGGATATCGTTGTAATAGATAGCGTTGCATACGTGCTTCATGAAGGCAGTCCGGTTCTCAGTCTCATCGACGTGAGTGACCCGTCGTCGCCGGCGTTTCTGGGCCAGTACGCCGCATCGCTCTCCGATCCAGAGGTTTGGGGCCTTGCGGTGGCGGACGGCATGGCATGGATCGGCGTGGGGAGTGAACTGCGTGGGATCGACGTCTCAACACCTGCAAGCCCGGCGTTCAGGTCGTCGATCATCCTGGACGGAAAGGTCGAGCAGATTCAGATTCAAGGCACGGCCGCCTATGTTGGCTGCGTATCGTTGGGCGTGACTGTTCTGGATGTTTCCAACCCGGACATCCCCTCCATCCTGCGCACCGTGGTAACGCCGGGGGCGACCGGATCAGTCGCAATGTCCAGTGGGTTCACCTTCGTTCCGACGTTTGGCGACGCGACGGCCATCTTCTACGATACTATTTCGCCCGCGGTGGTGAATCGCCACATCTTCTACAACCACTCCTACTTCGATGGCAACGATGCCGCAGCCAACGCCAACGACGATAGTGCCATCGACACAAGCAAGCAGGCGCTGCTGCCCGGCCAGACGGCCTCGTTCGCCAACTACACCAGCTACAGTCGGGGCATCAACGGCATCATGGTGGACCTGGCCAATATGCCCGTCACATCACTTGCCGCGACGGACTTCGTATTCATGGTAGGCGACGGCGCAGCTGCGTGGGATGTCGCCCCATCCCCGACGAGCGTGACTGTCCGCCCGGGCGCGGGTTCCTACGGCCGGGACCGTGTGACGATTATCTGGGCCGACGGCGACATCGCCGGCGGCTGGCTTGAGGTGCCGGTGCTGTCGGATGCCAATGGCGGCCACGCCGGCCTGGCCGAAGACGACGTGTTCTACTTCGGCAACCTGCCAGGGGAAGTTGACGGCGATGGAACGGTGGGGGCTGGCGACTACATCGCCCTCAAACGGGCCTTCGGCTCCGGCGTTGCTTCGCCGGGCGGGTCGGCCGACTTCGATTGCAGCGGCGCGGTGGGCTACGGCGATCTCATGGCCCTGATGGGCAGCTACGGGGAGAGCATCAACATGGCCTTGGCCGCTCCCGCATCGGTGCCGGCCGCGGCGCCCGCGCCGGCCGTGGCGGCGCCCGAACCAGGCGCGATGGCGGCGGCTGTGCCCGAACCAGGCGAGTCGTTGGCAGCCCAGGCGGCCGCGGCCGATGAGGCTGTATTGCTAGTGGGGTTGCCTGCCGCATCATTCACGCGCCAGGGCGACGTGGAAGTCTTGGATGTGCTTGCCCATTCAGGACCGCCACGTCTGGTGATGGCACCATCCACCTCCCCTCTGCTACGTACCGACAGGGCAGGCCCCGTGGTTGCGGACGTTCTTACTTTGGCCAGGCCATGTTGGTCCGATGGCTCGGCCGGGGACGAGTTGGCCGATGAACCGTTGATGAGCAGGCTGGACAGGGGAATTGCGGGCAAGCCGCTCAAGGGCCGGCTGGACCCCATGGGGATGGATGTGCTGGCGGCGAGCAGGTAGCCGGGCTCGCTGGTAGGCGGGCGCGTCAATAGTCGGGCGTGCTGGTGTGGCCGCCTCTGCCGACTGGTGGCGGCGGGCTTTGTGTTCGCGTGCGGCTGGGGTTGGGGTATGATCTGGGGGATTGGTTTTCCTGCTTGGACCGGCGGCGGCCGCGGTTGGTTGGCTGGGTGGTCGGCAGGGCCCCTTAAGGAGTGAATCATGGTTGGGCATAACGCGGTGATCGGCGGCGGGGGATTTCATCATGTGGCCATCAAGGTGGCGGATTTCGATAAGACCGTGGAGTTCTACACGCAGGCGATGGGATTCACCGAGCATGCCCGCTGGGGCGAAGGCGACGCGCGCGCGATTCTTCTGGACTGCGGCGACGGGAACTTTTTTGAGGTATTCGCTGGCGGCCCGGCCGGGACAGGCGGCGCGGCGGCCTCAAGCGCCGGCCCGCTCCTTCACGTCGCCCTTCGCAGCGATGACGTTGACGGCGCGATCGCCCGCGCCCGGGCTGGCGGCGCGGAGATAACCATGGAGCCCAAGGACGTCACGATCCAATCGGATCCGCCGATGCCCGTCCGCATCGCCTTCTGCCGGGCGCCCGGCGGCGAGGTGATCGAGTTCTTCAGGCACCTGGACTGTTAGAACGCCACCTTCACCGCCTTCGTTGGCTTGTCCTTCGCGGCCTTGACGCCCGTTAGCGTTCGGAGCTTGCTTGTGCCCGGCTCGCCGATTCTTATGGTGTAGCTG
>JAUWQU010000509.1 GCA_030610965.1 Phycisphaerae bacterium | reverse complement strand
GCCCTGGGCATGCTGGTGGACAACGCCATTGTCGTCGTCGAGAATATCTACCGTCACATGAGCCTGGGCCGATCCAGGATCGAGGCCGCCATGAAGGGCGCCAGCGAGGTGGCCTGGCCGGTTATCAGCTCGACCGCGACGACCCTGGCCGCGTTCTCGCCGCTGCTGTTCTGGCCGGGAATCATGGGCGATTTCATGAAGTACATGCCCATCACGCTGATAATCACGCTGTCCAGCAGCCTGCTGGTGGCGCTGGTAATCAGCCCGACGCTCTGCTCGGTTATCGCCGGCGGAAAGCGGATCGCCCGACAGTCCGGCAGCCACCATCCGGTAATCGCAATCTATCGCCGCGTGCTCGGATTCTCGCTTAGGCACTGGTACGCGACTCTGACCGCGACGGTGCTGGTGCTGGCGGGCCTGGTAATATGCTACGCCAAATGGGGCTATGGCATCGAGCTGTTCCCCGACATCGACCCGCGATACGGCATTATCAACATCCGCAGCCCGCAGGGCACGAGCATCGAGGAGTCCGACCGCATCGCCAAGGCCATCGAACGCAGGCTCCTGCCCTACCGAAAGGACCTCAAGCACCTCGTTACCAACGTAGGCTCGGCCGGCGGCGCCGACCCGATGGGCTCCGACACCGGCGGGCCGCACATCGGCAACCTCACGCTGGTCTTCCCCGAGTACGAGGACCGCATGCTGGCCGGCTACAACTCGGGCGATACGATCAAGAAGATACGCGCCGATCTGACCGACATCGCCGGCGCGGAGATCAAGGTCGAAAAGCAGAAAGAAGGCCCCCCCACCGGCGCAGCCGTGACGGTCCGCTTCATCGGCAAGGACTACCCAAAGCTCCAGCAGGCCAGCGAGGCCGCCCGACTGGCCATCGCCGACCTGCCCGGACTGGTCAACCTCCGCAGCGACTGGGTCGCCACGCGCCCGGAACTGGCCTTTAACGTCGACCGCCGCCGCGCCATGCTCATGGGCGTCAGCGCCGCGGTCATCGGAAACTTCCTAAAGACCGCCCTGTTCGGGCGAGAGGTCGGAATCTACCGCCAGTTGACCGAGGAGTACGACATAACCCTCCGCCTGCCGCTAAGCCAGCGAGACAAGCTGGAGGAACTGCTTCAGTTGAAGGTGCCCGGCAACGACGGCACGCCCGTGCCGCTCAGCAGCCTCGGCGAGTTCGTGTACACCGGCGGGATGGGCACCATCCGCCACGTCGACGCCAAGCCCGTAATCACGCTTACCGCCGACGCCGAGGGACGCCAGGGTGAGGAGGTGCTCAAGGACGTCGAGAAACGCCTGGCCAAGATCGAGCTCCCTCAGGGCGTGGAAATCCGCTACGCCGGCGAGAAGGAGGAGCAGGAAGAGGCCCAGACCTTCCTGCTCAAGGCGTTTCTCGCGGCACTCGGGTTGATCGTTATCATCCTGGTCATGCAGTTCAACACGCTCTCGGCCCCGCTGATAATCATGGCGACCGTCGTGCTGAGCCTCATCGGCGTGCTGGCGGGCCTGCTCATCTGCCGCATGCCGTTCGGCATAATCATGACCGGCGTCGGCGTAATCAGCCTGGCCGGCGTGGTGGTCAACAACGCGATTGTCCTGCTCGACTACACCCGCCTGCTCCAACGGCGCGGCAAGGATATCGTCGAGGCCGCCCTCGAGGCCGGGGCGACGCGGCTTCGGCCCGTGCTCCTGACGGCCGTGACTACAATCCTGGGCCTCATACCCATGGCCGTGGGAGTGAGCTTCGACTTCACGAAGCTCCGCATCGCCTGGTACAGCGAGTCCAGCCAGTGGTGGGCGTCGATGGCCATAGCGGTCATCTTCGGCCTGGCCTTCGCTACGGTACTCACGCTCGTGGTCGTGCCGACGCTCTACGTGGTGCTCTACCGACTCGCCGCCGCCATGGGCATGGGCGGCATCCGCAAAGCAGGCGAAGAGGAACCCGTCCACCATCCGGTCCTGGAAGATTTCTGATTGTGGTAATCAGTAGTCGGTTTACCCCGGGCGGAGTCGAGGGGTCGCCGGTGTCCCAAACCGAGGCCTGTTCGCTTCAGCGAGCAGGGCGCAAAGAGGTGGCGTTCCGCACGCGTGACTCGCTATACTTGGCGGCAGTCTCATGAGAATGGGGAGTAACACGTGATCGAATTGGTCATGACCATCGCGGCCGTCATCCTTGCATTCAAGGTTGCCGACATAGAAAACAAGTCCCCCTGGCTTTGGGGAGCCGTGGCCCTTGTCCTGTGCCTCGCAAGCCAGCTTGTGCCCTTCCTGCCATGCATAAGGGTACTGATCGCCGCAGTCCTGGTGTTCGTCCTTATGGCCGTCAGCACTTTACTCCGCAAGGCCTGACGCCCAGGGCCCGCGGTTTGCTTGACACCGACCGCCCGCCCATCGCACAATCGCCGCATGCACAGGCTGTATTTCATCATCGGCTGCACCGCATGCGGGAAGGGGTCGCTGGGGCGCGAGTTGGCGCGCCGGCTCGACGGGCAAATCGTCAGCGTCGACTCGATGAAGATCTACCGCCGCATGGACATCGGCACGGCCAAGCCGTCCAAGGCCGCCCGGGCCGAGGTCGGCCACCACTGCATCGACCTGGTCGAGCCGTCGGCGAGCTTCTCGGTGGCCCAGTTCGTCGAACATGCCGACCAGGCAGTCAGCGAGATCGCCTCGGCCGGGGCGAAGGCCTTTGCGGTCGGCGGAACAAGCCTGTACATCAAGGCACTGTCGGAAGGCCTGTTCGAGGGCCCCTCGGCCGACGCGAAGGCCCGGCGGCTACTCAGGGCACGGGCGGCGGACGAAGGCCTGGCTGCCCTGCACGCCGAGCTGGCGGCCGTCGATGCCGAAGCCGCGGCGCGGATACATCCAAACGACGAGCAGCGGATCGTCCGTGCCCTGGAGGTCTACCAGGCAACCGGCCGGCCCATCACGGAGCTTCAGCGCCAATGGGACACCGGCCACAGCCGCTACCATGCCGTGTTCATCGGCCTGCGCCGCGACAGGGACGACCAGAGCCGGCGCATAAACCTGCGCGCGAAGATGATGATGGAAGCGGGCCTTCGCGACGAGGTGGCAGCGCTGCTCGCCGAGCCCGCCGGCCTGAGCGACCAGGCCGCCCAGGCCGTCGGCTATGCGGAGATGATCGATCACCTCCGCGGCAACTGCTCGCTGGATGAGGCGTTCGAGCAAATCAAGATCAACACGCGCCGGCTCGCCAAGAAGCAGCGGACCTGGCACCGACGCTTCCGCGATGTCACGTGGTTCGACGCATCGCCAGACGAAACGCCCGAGTCACTCGCGACGCGGGTGATGGAGAAGGTGATTGGGGAGGAAGGTAGTAGGTAGTAGGTAGTAGGTAATAGGTAGTAGGACAGAAGCAACAGAAGCAACAGAAGCAACTGAAGCAACTGAAGCCCAAGGATAGCAATCCCTGGGTACTGAAGCAACTGAAGCCCAGGGATAGCAATCCCTGGGTACTGGGTTGCGGTTCTGGAAGAAGAGGCGACATCAGCAGTGCAGAAAGACTCCTCACAATTCGATGAGTGGATGGGCTTGGCGCTTCAGCAGGCGGCGGCGGCTGAGGCTATGGGGGATGTGCCCATAGGGGCGGTGATCGTGCGGGCGGGCGCCGGCGCGGCCGGCACCGCCCAGATCGTCGCGGCCGCTCACAACCGCCGGATCATCGGCGCCAACCCCACTGCCCACGCGGAGATGCTCGCCATCGGCGCCGCGGCGGCAGCGCTCGGCGATTGGCGCCTCACCGGCTGCACCTTGGTCGTCACGCTCGAGCCGTGCTGCATGTGCGCCGGGGCGATAGTCCTGGCCCGGCTGGACCGCGTGGTATACGGAGCGGCCGACCCCAAAGCGGGGGCGGTGGACACGCTGTACCGCATATGCGACGACCCGCGGCTCAACCACCAGGTCCAAACCATCGGCGGCGTCCGCGGCGACGAGTGCGGGCGCATGCTGACGGAGTTCTTCCGCAAACAGCGCGCGATGGGGAAGAAGTAAAGGCAAGGACGAGGTAATA
>JAUWQU010000411.1 GCA_030610965.1 Phycisphaerae bacterium | reverse complement strand
AATTAGCGGCCCTGTTCGCGGAGGTATTTTACCGGCTGAGGACGGGAATTTGATACCAAGAAGGGCTTTTTTTCGGGAGTGCGACTAGATGTGATATTACAACTGCTGTATTTGCAGGTGCTTACCGTTACGTCAAGGCTGGTTTAGAAGACCGCTGCTCTATCCGATTGAGCTACGGGCGCTCGTAGGCTATGCCAACAGCTTACGTTGCCTCGGGCCGCTTGGCAACCGCATGGCGCTGGGACAGAGATGAAATACGCAGGCCCGGCCGGTGATGGTTCCGGCTGGGCCTGGATGCGACTGCCTGGGTGCTTGAGATATCGGTCTTCAACTCGGCTGTCAGATCTCCCAGCCCTTGCGGTACTCCTCGCGGATGAAGGCCTGGGCCTTGCTGTTGGTGCCTGCCTTGAGCTGCTTGGAATCCCAGTCGAATCCGCCGCCGGCGCGGAAGGCGATGTTGGCCAGCAGAACGGTTTCGGTCACCGGGCCGCTGTAGTCGAAGTTGCACGTCGCGGGGGTCTTGTGGCCCTTGGCGGCCATGATCCATTCCTTGTGGAAACCGGGCGAATTCGGGATGAACGGCTCGGGTGCCTTGAAGTCCTTGAACTTCTCCTCGGGATAAAGCTTCGGGTTGCCGAAGCCGCAGGAGAGGATGCCCTCGGTTCCGATGAAGAGGTTGTTGCCGCCCCTGATGCCCTTCTCCTTAAGAATGCTCGGGACGCCTTGCATCCAGTGAAGCGTTACCGGCCCGCGTTTGCCTTGGGCCGGGAACAGGAACTTCGATTTAAAGCCCTTGGGCGTCTTCTTCGGGTCGGCCTGCGGGCCGGTCACGTCCACGCGCGTCGGGTACGTCAGGTCCAGCGCCCAGAAGGGGATGTCCAGTATGTGGCAGCCCCAGTTGCCAGTTTCGCCCGTGCCGTAATCCCACCAGAACCGCCACTTGTACGGACACAGTTCCGGGGTGTACTTGTGCTCGGGGGCCGGGCCGAGCCACAGGTCCCACTTGAGCGTATCGGGCACGGGCGGGAAGTTGGTCGGGTCCTTGGGCATGCCCCGTCCGCTGCCTATCCACGAGTAAACTTCGGTGACCTGCCCGATGGCGCCGCTCTTTATCAGCTCGACCGTGCGGTGGATGCCGGTGATCGTGTGCCGCTGGACGCCGAGTTGCGTGGCGAGCTTGTTCTTGTGGGCCAGGTCGGTCATCTGGCGGACTTCCCAGACGTTGTGCGCCATGGGCTTCTCGCAGAACAGGTGCTTGCCGCGCTGCAGGGCCCACATCGACGGATGGAAGTGCGTGTGGTCCGGCGTTGCGACGGTTACCGCGTCGATCTCCTTTTCCATCTTGTCGAACATCACGCGGAAGTCGTAGAACTTCTTCGCGCCCGAATGCCTGGAGTACTGCTTGCCTGCCTTCTTGTCGTCGACGTCGCACAGCGCGACGATGTTCTCGCCCGAACTGCCGTTGACGCTGGCGCCGCCCTGGCCGCCGATGCCGATGCAGGCGACGTTGAGCCTCTCGTTGGCGCCGCGGGCGCGGAGTATCCGAGGCCCGGCGCCCAGCCACAGGGCGGCGGCCACCGTTGCCGATGTCTTGAGCATGCCGCGTCGAGTGAGTTTCATTGTCATCTCTGAGCTTCCTTCTTCGTTGCGCTTGGGAACGCCTTGGGCGCCCCGGCCTTGGCCAGAACACTACGGGTCGTGCCGCGCCGCGACACGGAAAACACACCGATTCCATACACTTAATCGCGTTCTGGCCGGCGAGGTTCCTGCCAATGTCGCACACGGAGGCCGTGAGAGGCAGCCGGCCGCGCCGCTAGGAACCCGCAGGCAGGCCGGTCGAGCCGGCTTCTACGTTGTGGACTTCGTCGAACAGATCTCTCGCCCAGTCGGCCTTGTCGTACGCGATCGCCACGAACTTGAAGTTGGCCTCGCGGCAGAGGAACACCAGTTCCTCGACCGTCTCGGAGGGCATCGCCTCCGGCAGGTTCCATACCACATGCACCGTTCGTGGCGCGGATGCCCGCGTGTGATGCCGCATCCGCAGCATTTCCAGCATACCGCCCAGCATCGCTCGCAGCGGCTCGTCGAGCGATTCGGCCGGCAGGACGAATCCGTACCGGCCGTACCATGCGGACTCGAAGACAAACCCGCCGGCGCAGGTCGGATCGTCGGGCCGCTTAACGACCTTTCGCAGCGGCCAGAGGCCTCTCAGCAGCGGCAGTCGCGGCAACCTGTCGCGCCCCGGCCAGGGGTCGTCGGCCGAGATGAGAATGAACGACTCGCCTTTGCTCACGACGCCGTCGAGGTAATCGCGGACGGCCTTGTCCGTTGGGCCGGCCGGGATGAGCATGACGGCGCGGGTCTTGGGCCAGATAGCGTCGATGGCCCGGCAGGCGATCGGCAGCGGCAGGATGCTTCCGAACGTTCGGTTGAACCGCCGCAGGTACTCGACCGCCGCAACGAGCATGGCCGTCACGAGGGTCAGCCAGATCGCGAAGCGGTTGAGCAGGTCGAGTTGGTTGGCCAGGACGTAATCGTCCCCCGGCAGCCTGCGTATGCGGGCGGCGGCCTCCAGCTCGGCCATCTCATCCGTCGATTCCAGGATAGGCGCGTTCGCGTCGATCTGGTTGGGGTCTCGCTTCTGCTTGCCTCGATTGCGGTAGGCCGGCTCGGCCGGCGCGGCGAAGTTGGCGTCGGCGGCCCGCAATCTTGCCAGTTCCTCCTTGCTATAGCCCGCGGCGTCCATTGCGTCGTTGGCGTCGTCCTCGACGAAGCGGATCGACGAAGCCCGCGAGCGGAGTTTGCCGGCCTCGGCGTGGCGGGCCTCGATTTGCCGCTGCCGCGCCGCGGCAATCTCGACGGAGCGGTCCTCCATAATCCTGCTGACGTTGTCGGAGTTCCGTCGCCCCAGCCCGAATGCCCCCGTCGCCAGCAGCAGGATCGCGAACGCGAAGGGAAGCTCGCGCTGCTTGACGGCCCATGCGGCCACGATCGCAAGGGCTCCCAGCATAGCGGGCCAGACGAGCACCGCGAGTATCTCTCCCGCCCGCGGCACCATCAGGGCGTATACGACGACCAGCGCAACCAGCAGGCAACCGGCCAGGTAAACCGGCATGCCCGGCGTGCGGAACGACCAGACTATCAGCGTGATCCACACGATAATCCACGCCAGGACCGAGGCAACGCCGACCAGCTCGAAGCACAGGTAAAGCTTGGAGAAGGCCCGGGCCATGGTATGCAGGAAGCCGCCGGCGTGCGAGGGCGCGCCCTTGGCTTCAGCGGTGGCCTGCTGAGTTGAAGTCGCGGATGCGGCCGCTGGTTCCCCGCCTGCCGCCTCAGCGGGTAAGCCAATAGCGACGGCCGCCGCTGGCGCCACGCCGACGGCTGTCAGCATACACAAGATGATGGCGACTCGTTTCACCAGAGGCTCTCTCAAACTGCCGCACTCCTGTCCGTTCGGCTGCTACTTGCGGTACTTCCGTGTATGTTCGAGGTATCGTGTGATGGCGTAGTACATCACGTTTACGCCCATCTGGTAGGCCTTGTCGGCTATGTCCCGATCCAGGCCCCATCGCCCGGTCTTCCAGGCGTCGTTCATGTCGCCGGGATAGTAGAAGACGATCCACCGCCCCTTGTGCCTCATACCCAACGCCCTCTCGCCGCCGTGATGCCATAGCGGCGGGGCGCCGTTGGGGAACGTATATGGCATCTGGAATATCTGGTCGTCGTCGGCGATATCGATAAGCCGCTTGTCGGCCAGGACCTCGCGGAGAAACCCGCGGAAGTAATAATCCCACCGCTGGCTGCCCGCGTCGGCGAAGAGCATCCCGCCATCCAACAGGTACTCGCGGAGGACCTTTTTGTCATGCGACGAGGTTCGGATGCTGTCAGAGCCGGTCATGTAAACGAAGGGCGGCGCCCGGCCTTTGGGGTACTTCGCCAGCAGCGAAATCGCGTGCGACTCGGACTTGCGAGCAACCGGGAACGGGACCTCCTTGCGAAGGAAGTTCAGGAAGTTGATATCGGCCGCCGAGGCGGCGTCCATCCCGTCGTCCCAATCCCGGCCGGAGTATTCCAGCCGGATGAACCGGATCTTCCCGCCCGGCACGCCGTCGGGCCAGCCGCCTTTCTTGCCGCCGCCGGCGCCCATCTTGCCGTGAACGGCGTTGCGGTCCGCGACGTGGGTCAACTGCGTCTGCTCGTTGACCTCCTGGGCCACCTTGGATTCGTTGAGGTCCGGGATGTCCCAATACACTGCCGCGTTCTGGCGGAGGATGTACTTCTTGCGGGGTTTCCTCGCCCGTTTGACCACACGCATGACGTGCGTGACGCGGGCCTCGCCTCGCCCGTAGGGCACGAGGTACGGGCTGACGCACCCGCGAAGCGCAAGCAGGAACGGCACGGCCACGATGACGATCCAGTGCAGCAGCGTGCTGGACAGCCAACTCCGACGGAATCTCATGTCGTTGCCGCCGGAGCGGAGGTCCTCGATGACGCGGTCGCCGATGGCCTGCTCAGGGGCCTCGCCGGCAATGTACAGCGCCACGGTCTTGCCTCGCGAGCTGAGCACGAGCATCCCCGCCGCGATGGCCGAGGCCAGCAGCGCCCATCGCACCCAGTGCCATCGCAGCAGGAACGTGCTGTAGGCGGCGT
This sequence comes from Phycisphaerae bacterium, assembly GCA_030610965.1. Lineage (GTDB taxonomy): Bacteria > Planctomycetota > Phycisphaerae > SM23-33 > SM23-33 > JAUWQU01. Next base: position 95 of record JAUWQU010000411.1, on the reverse strand, counting down.
CGCCGGCTTCGGGGTTATGCTCGGCGTGGGCGGCGGCGATCGCGCTGCCCGCGTCGAATGCCGTCACGGCCAGCACGACCGAGATTACGAATACC
>JAUWQU010000729.1 GCA_030610965.1 Phycisphaerae bacterium | reverse complement strand
CCTGCAATGGCACAGCGCGCCAACATTGTTCATTGTCAAAGCCTACGGTTTATAGGGCAGAAAGTCCTTCACCTCGGCGTTGGGAATGCACTCGTCGAAGATCAGCCGGGTCAGCTCCTTAAACGCTTTGCTGCCCAAGTGGATGTTGCGGAACGTGCAGGACCACGCGTCGAAGTTCGGCTCGTTGTCTGGCGGTTCTCCGCTCGCGTCGATATCGAGCACGTACACGTTGGGGTCCTGCGCCGCAATCGTGGCGAACGCCTTGTTGACGATCCGCCCTCCGGGCACGTGGTGATAGTAGATGTGCTTGCGCGCGAAGACCTTCAGGTTGGGCAGCCGCGCGTTCGAGCGGATCCGCGCGACCAGCTTGCGAAAGATCCCTTCGTAGCGGACAGCTTCCGGCCCGGTGTCCGATTCTCCCTGGTCCCAATAGAGCCCGACGACGCGGACCTCGGGGTACTTCCCGGCGAGATGTCCCAGCGCGGGCGGAACCGTCCTCATGAAGAGATCGAAGAACTGCCCGCGCACGTCGGGGTTCCAGTTGGTGTGGAGATTCTTGCCGCCGCCGTAGACCTTGATGACGTAGATGGCGTTGGCGGGGAAGGGCCGGCGCAGCCGGGACGCGGCCGGCAACTCGATGCCGTGGCGATACTCGCCTTTCGGATTAATCTTTCCGGGCTGGAACGTCGCTTCGCGGGCCTTGATCGCCGACGCGGGGGCCATGGACCAGAAGTGCGGCTTGTTCTTGCCGTACCAGCAGTTCTTGTAGGCCTCGTCGGCCACCGGCACGCCGCAGTTCTCCCCGGCAATCTCCGGGTCGGCAGGCCAGACGTCCTGCGCGCCGCTCGCCTGCCGGTGCGCGGTGCAGAGCGTGGCGGTGCCGCCCGCGTTCGACTGCCCGGCAATCAGGAACACGATCGCCGGACGCTTCGTGTTGGGAGAGCCGTCGGTGAGCTTCTTCGCCTCCCGCTCGGCGAGCATCACCTCCGTCGCGATGCGGTCGGCGACGGCCGCGAAACCCTTGCTGCTGAGCGACGTCCAGTTGTACGTCCAGGACCACAACTTCATGTTGATGCCGTACCGGCCGCGGTCGATGTCGATCTGGACGCCGTTCGGATCCTTCTTGCAGAACGCCTGCTGGGCCGTCACGACCGGTTGCCAGGCGGGCTGGACCTTGTGGAACATCTGCTTCAGCATGAAGATCCGCAGCTTCGGGCGCTTCGTGTCCGCCCGAATCGTCTTCACGAACGCGGCGAGGTTCTGGGGGTATTTCTTCATCGGCTCGACGCCGACCGTGAACTCGAACTCGCCTTCGCACTGGTCCCAGTAGAGCCCCAGGACCTTCACCTTTCCGTACCGCTTGCCGAGATCGGCCGTCGCCTTCCGGTACGCGTCGACGAGCTTCTTGTACATGGCGCCGCTGCCGGGCTTCCACTCCGCGTACAGCGCCGTCCCCTCCTGGGCCGCCTTCACGAAGAAGATGTCCTTCCCGGGGAACTGCTTCTGGAGCCGGTGAGCCAATGGCAGCTCTACGCCGTGGCGGTTGGGGTCCCCCATTGGCCGGCCCCGGCGCCGGACCTGGGCCAGCAGGTTCTTGCCGGGCGTGAGCGGCTCGAATTGGTTCTTCGCGAGGCTCCAGATGAAGCTGTGCGGATACGCTTCCTTGTTGACGGGCAGCCCGATATCGGCGGCGGTGCTGCCCGGCATAACACGCCAGTTGGCCTCGATGCCTGCGGCGGCGTTCGTTTGCCTCGAGAACGCCGCTTGGCCCTCGGCATTCTTGTCGCCGGCGATCAGGAAAAGCAGGGCCTCCCCCTTCTTCTCCTGCGCGGCCGCCGGATTCGACAGGCCGAGCAACGCGATGGCGGCCAAAACCGACAAAACAACAACTGCCCTTCTCACGGTCTTTCTCCTCATCTATGAAGCGGCAAGATGCCGCTTCTACTTCTTCTTCTTCCCCTTGATCGGCACGTCGAAGTGGTTCTCCTTCTCGGCGCAGGTCATGTAGATCTCGCCGAGCACGTCCCAGGAGTCGAGGTGGGTCAACGCGCCGACGCCCTGGAGCCCCCGCCCGCCGCGGGCGACCGCGTCGGGGTCGATCTTCCCCTGCGCCAGCATCGTGTCGTAGACGAGCTGCCACTGGTACCAGCCGGTGTGCATCGGGCTCTTCTCTCGCATAATCACGTCGTCGTACGCCTTGCCCCACTTGGTGTTCTTCGGTCCGTACCAACGGCCCTTTGCGCCCCCCAGGGCTGCGCAGCCCGGCACTGAACGGATGCCCTTCTCGTGCATCGCGGCCAGACGGACGTTGCGCTCATCCAGCGCGCGCTTGGCCGCGTCGACCCGCGCCTGCAGATACTGATCGGGCGTGTACTTCACGGGGTTCGTGTAGTACTTCAGCAGTCCCTTGTAGCCGCCCCGCTTGTGCTCCAGCAGCGCGCGCCACACCTCGATCATCGAGTTGCCGCGCGAGTTATGCGTCAGCCCGCCCATGCGGAGGCCGCCCGGCATCGGCTTGCCCGAACGGGCCAGCTCGGCCCAGACCTTGAGATTGCACTGCGGCGCGTCATGGATCAGCCCGCCGTACTTCTTCTTCATCTCCGGAGTCACCGGGTACCAGGGAATGATCCCGTATCGGAGGCATCGTCCCCAGTTCGAGCCGTCCGGCAACACCCCGTCGGGCCAGCCGGGGCGGTAGTACAGTCTGCCCCACCTGGGATTCGCGTATGCCTTGGACATGGCTTCCCACGCCTCGAGCTGCCAGGGCTCCAGCTCCTTCTTCCGTACGGTCTCGAACCAGGCATAGCCCCGCTTCAGGAGCTCCATGTGCTTCTCGTCGCCGTCCATCAGGTAGAG
>JAUWQU010000724.1 GCA_030610965.1 Phycisphaerae bacterium | reverse complement strand
GGACCGCACCCCGGGCGGCAGCCGTTAGGACCCCAACACCCGCCGCACCCGCCCGCACGGCGCCAAACGCCACAAGGGGGGCGCGGCCACGCCGGCCAAGGCCAAGCCGGCCAAGGCAAAGGGCGGCTGGGGGTACTATGGCCAGTTGGCCGAGGCAACGGGTGGCCGGGCCATAGATGTGCTCGTGCCACAGGGCGGCCTGGGACTTGGCCTGGGGCCGGGCAACCTGGCCGGGCGCGCCCGGGCCCCGAAGCCCAACAACAAGGCCAGGCCGAAGAGGCCCGCCGGCAAGGCTCGCAGGAGCGTAGACCCCATGGCCATCGCCCCGATCTATCCGGGGGGCGGGCCGACAAACAGCATCCTGACTCTCGTGCTGACCGACGCCATCGGCCCCAATCACGCCGACAGGGTCGAGCCGCTGGTCAAGATCCTCGCCGCCTATTGCCAGAAGGCGGCCGCGAGAATCCCCGAGCGCCGCACCTGGCAGCCGCCGGCACGCATGGAACCCAACTTAAAAAGCCCTTAACGCAGGCAAAGCTTGCACTGGCCGGCGGCAGGTGGTATCAGGTTCGTCTGGCTCACCTTCCGCCGCGAGGGCGATGCGTTACGCGAACGAGCCGGTGCAACTGATGACCTCGGCGTACAAAAGGAGAACTCTGGGCCAGGGCGACTCGGGCGAAGACTCCGGCCGAACCGTGTGGCGATTGCTGCGCCTGAGTTGGCAGTATCGCTGGGGGTGCATCAAGGTCCTGTCGCTTCAGATGGTGCTGCTGGTGATGGGCCTCTCGGGCCTGGGCCTGATGGGCCTGGGCATCGACATCATCCGCCACGAGGCCCAGCCGACGACCAAAGCCCCCTCCTGGCCGTTTGGCCTTACCCCGCCGGAAAACTGGTCTGCGATGCAGAACGTGATACTCGTCGCGGCGGGCATTCTGGTTTTCGCGGTCCTGCGCAGCGCGCTTAACGGCTTTTACCAAATCGCCCTGGCCGGGCTGCTCCAGGGCAAGATCGTCGTGGAACTTCGGGCGAAGGTGTACAACAAGCTCCAGCGGCTCGGTTTCCGGTTCTTCGACGACAACGCCACGGGCTCGATCATCAACCGCGTCACCGGGGACGTGCAGAGGGTTCGCATGTTCGTCGACGGGGTGATGATGCAGGTCATCATCCTTGCCATCAGCCTTGCGATTTACCTGACCTACATGCTGAGCATCAACGTCTGGTTGACGATCGCCTGCCTGTCCACCACGCCCCTGATCTACTTCGTCGCGAGGATGTACTCGCGGGCGGTCCGGCCGGCGTACCGGCGGGAACGGGACCTGTTCGACGACATCGTGCTGGACCTCAGCGAGAGCATCCAAGGCATGCAGGTCATCAAAGGCTTCGCCCGAGAGGGTCTGGAGATCGAGAAGTTCCAGGCGGCCGGGCGGCGGCTGACGGCCCAGAAGGAATGGATTTTCTGGCGTTCTACGACTTACCCGCAATTCATCGGCTTCCTGACCCAGTTGAACCTGCTCGTGCTGATAGCCTACGGCGGCTGGCTCGTAATCGACGGGCAACTTCCGCTGGGCACCGGCATGGTTGTCTTCGCGGGCCTGCTGCAGCAGTTTTCCGGGCAGGTGACGAACCTCGCCAACGTGGCCGACACCATGCAGCAGAGCCTCACGTCCGCCCGGCGGGTATTCGAGGTCCTCGATGCCCCGACGGAGATCCGCAGCGCCAAGAATGCCAAGCCGATGCCGAGAGCCCGCGGCGTTGTGGAGTTCGACCACGTCACCTTCGGCTACGACGCCCCCAGCCCCGTGCTGGAAGACGTGAGCCTTCGCGTCGAGGCCGGCAAGTGCGTGGCGATCCTGGGCGCCACCGGCAGCGGCAAGAGCACGCTGCTCAGCCTGATCCCCCGCTTCTACGACCCCCAGGCCGGCCGGGTGCTGGTCGACGGCACTGACGTGCGGGACGTCAAGCTCGACGACCTGCGGCGCAACATCGGCCTGGTATTCCAGGAGAGTTTCCTGTTCAGCACGACGGTGGCTCAGAACATCGCGTTCGGCTATCCCGGCAGCACTCGCGAGCAGGTGGAGAACGCCGCCCGCATTGCCGCGGCGCACGACTTCATCATGGCGCTGCCCGAGGGTTACGACACGATCCTGCGGGAGGCCGGGGGCGATCTGTCCGGCGGGCAGCGCCAGCGACTGGCCATCGCCCGAGCAGTTCTGCTCGAGCCGGCCATCCTCCTGCTGGACGACCCGACCGCCGCGATTGACCCGGAAACCGAAGAGGAAATCATGACCGCCATGGAAAGCGCCATGACCGGCCGGACCACGTTCGTTATCGCCCACCGCCTGAGCACGCTCAAGCGGGCCGACACGGTGTTGGTGCTGGACCACGGCCGGCTGGTACAGAGAGGGACCCACGAGGAACTGCTGGCGCGGCCGGGCCCCTACCGCCTCGCGGCCAGCCTGCAAGTGGCCGACAACGTCAGCCGAAAGCTGCTCCAACGCGGACAGGAGCGAGAAAGCTAGCCAATGGCGGCCGAGACTATTCCAACTCGGGACAAGCCCGTAGGCGCGACGATGCTCTCGGCGAACATCGTGCGCAAAGAGCAGCGCCAACGCCCGCTCAGCACCAAGATCATCCGCCGACTGTTTGCCTACACCAAGCCTTACGCGAAGACCAGGAACTGGCTGCTGATGGCGGTGATCGTTCGATCCATCCAGCTTCCGCTGCTGGCGTGGGCGATTGGCGCGGCCATTCGGGGGCCCGTCCAGGCCGGCGACGTCCACTGGCTGATGTGGTCGGCCCTGGGCTTCGGCCTGCTTGCTCTGGTGACGCAGTTCACCGCCCATTTCCGCGGCCATCTTGCGCTTCGG
>JAUWQU010000042.1 GCA_030610965.1 Phycisphaerae bacterium | reverse complement strand
TGACCGCCAGCTTGCCCGCGCCAAACTCGACCGGACCGATACAACAGGCGTTCGGTGTCGTCATACGACGTCGCCTCCTTTCCAGGGCCAGATGCCCTTCATGGTTGGCGGCGCCGGGAGGAGCAGTTTTATTCGTTGCGGCGCGACGGACACCTCGATGGGGGTGTTTGGCCCGACGTCCCCGTCGATCTGCGTCGGCACCGGCTTGGCGGTCTCGACGCGGACCTTCCGCAGCCGGCGGTAGATCACGTTGCCCTTGAGTGGGTGCATTCTCAGCAGGGTCCAGGCGGCGTGGAGCATCAGCGAGCCCTGCTCGTGGCAGTGAAAGACCACCAGGTCCAGCAGGCCGTCGTCGTAGAGCGCGTCGCGGCAAATCCTCAGCCCGACAGAATAGCGGGAGATGTTCCCGACGAACGCCAGGCCGAAATCGTCGAAGATCTCCTCCCCGTCGGTCGTGATCCTCATCTGCGGGAAGTCGTGCTCCCAGAAAGTCCGCCAGAGCGGCCAGAAGTAGCTCAGGTGGCTGATGTGCCCCGTCCGGACATTAGCCAGCCGACGCACGACCTCGCCGTCGAAGCCCACGCCGATGATCGACATGAAGTTCCGCCCGTTGACGCGGCCCACGTCGCATTCGGACACTCGCCCGTGCCGGACGCACTTGAGGATCTCCGCCGGGTTCAGGGAGATTCGAAGTTCTTTTGCTAGCAGGTTTTCCGTTCCTGCCGGGCAAGCGAGGATCGGCACGTCAGTTCCGGTCAGGCCGTTGACGACCTCGTTTACCGTCCCGTCGCCTCCCCATACGATCGCCAGGCCGGCATGGCCGACGATCTCGCGGGCGTAGCGAGTGGCGTCCTCAGCGGCGCGGGTGGTGTACTCGATCACGTCGAAGCCCGCCTCCCGCAGCGTCGCCGAAACACCTGCCAATACGAGCCCCTGCCCCCCATACCCGCTATGCGGGTTGATGATAATGTGTATTGGCCTGTTCTTGTCGATCTGGATCATGCCTGGGCCCTTGCCTTGCAACTCGCCTTGCACTTGCCGGCCGAAGCGGTATAATACCCGATTCGCCTGTCCAGGCCAAACGTCCGGCTGGCGCAAAGGGCTTTTTGTCCAATATCGGATATCCGAGGAGAACGGAAAGATGGAACAGTCCTCGCTGGATGGTGTCAAGGCCATCTGCGCAAAGGAAACGTGGACGCTTGAGGATTATAACCGGCTCGTCACCGAGTTGTGTGGTACCTCGGACGCGGCCGGGAAATTCAAGGCCGCCCTGGCCGAGATGGAAGGCCAGAACCCCGAGCCCAAGGGTTCCGTGGCTGTCAAGATCGGCATCGCCCGCTACACGGCGTGCCGGTTCGCCGACGCCCTGGAGGCCTTGGGCCAGGGGACAGACAACAAGGACAGGCGCTACTTTCAGGGGATGGCGCAGCTTCAGTTGCGGCGGTACGACAAGGCTATCGCCGAGTTCGAGCGCGCCCGCGAGCGTGGCATGGAGAGTCCAGAGCCTGATTTCCGCATAATCGAGGCACTGGCTCTGGGCGGCAAGTTCGACGAGGCGGCCAAGGCCCTGGGCAAGATCAAGTCGTCCGCGGCCGACGGGGCCGAGGGGTTGTACCTTGCCGGGCTGATCGCCGAGCTTCGCGGTTTCGGCGAGCAGGCGGTCGAATCGTACATCAAGGCCCGCGAGAAGGACTCTGCACATGCGGCGGCGACGTTCCGGCTGGCCTACCACTACGATCTGCACGGCAGCGAGGAAGAGGCGATGGACTTGTATCACGAGTGCGTCGCCCATCCGCCGGTTCATGCCAACGCGCTGTTGAACATGGCGGTGCTCCACGAGGACGCCGGCGAGTACGACAAGGCCTGCCAGTGCCTGCGGCGGATCCTTTCGACCAACCCGTCGCATCCGCGGGCGAGGCTCTTCCTTCAGGACGCCGAGGCGTCCAAGTCGATGTTCTACGACGAGGACCAAGCCCGGCGCCTGGCCAAGAGAAACGCCGTGCTGGACATCCCCGTGACCGATTTCGAGTTGTCGGTCCGGGCTCGCAACTGCCTCAAGAAGATGAACATCCGCACGCTGGGCGACTTGGTCAAGACCACCGAGACCGAGTTGCTGGCCTACAAGAATTTCGGCGAGACAAGCCTCAAGGAGATAAAGGACATGCTGACGGCCAAGGGCCTGAGGCTCGGCCAGGCCCTTGAGGAGGGCAGCGAGTTGGCCGACCTGAGCGAGCCGAGCCAGGCCACCGTGTCAAACGACGGCGTGCTGGCCACGCTGTTGGAGCACATCGAGTTCTCCATCCGCGCGCGCCGCGCCCTGGAAGGCCTCAAGATGACGACCCTCGGCGAGCTTATCTCCAAGACGGACGCCGAACTGCTTGCCTGCAAGAACTTCGGACAAACCAGCCTTAACGAGGTCCGCCAGCGTTTAGCTGAGTACGGGCTCAGCCTGCGGGAAGCCAACTGACGCGCAGACATCCAGTTGCCGGCTGGTGGGAAGGGATTCTCCTATGTGCCGGACGAACAAACAACCGACGACCGGGACGGACATCCCGGTCGTTTCGCGCGCCGCCGATGCCGGGCCGGACAAGTCCGCCGGACCGGCTGCGACCACGCCGGTCGAGAGCGTCCTCGCCGCCCCTGCGGCCCCTGCCGTCGCCAAGGCGCAGAGGGGATTGCGGCTGCTGAGGGTCTCGAGTCTGCTGCTTCTCGCCGCTATCGCGGTGATTCTTCTGTGCCGTTGCAACGATACCAAGATGACCGTTCCGCCAGGTGAGCCGACGGCGCCGGGCGCGTCGGTCGTCCGCGTCTTGCTGACCTCCCCGGCCGCCCGTCAGGTGGAAATCTCCACCACGGGCGCATATTGGCTGAAGGTAGACGGGCAAGTCATCGCCAGGTCAGTCTCGGCAATGCCGGCCGTGGCCGTGCGGCGCCGCGGCGGCGCATGGCAGATCGGCTCCCGCGTTGCCCGCGGCAGCGAGGTGCTGCTGCTGCCTGCGCGCGACTCCATGGTCCACCTGGGCGGCAGGTGCTACCGCGGAAGCCTCCGACTGCTGGCCGACGCGGACGACAGCTTCCTGGCGATCAACCACGTCGAAATGGAAAGCTACCTCGCCGGCGTGCTGCCCAAGGAACTCTACGCCGCTTGGGCCCCGGCCACTTACGAGGCCCTCGCCGTCGCCGCCCGCACCTTTGCGACCTACCACTGCACAACCACCGGCCGGCGGAGCCAGTACGACCTCGGCGACAACCAGGCCTCGCAGTGCTACGGCGGATACTCGGCCGAGACGCCAAAGAGCCGCGCCGCCGTCGACGCCACCCGCGGCGTGGTGCTTTCCTACGGCCCCCGCGGACAGGAGCGAATCTTCCTGGCCCAGTATTCCGCCTGCTGCGGCGGGCAGGTCAACGGGGCGTACGTAATCCGCAGCGCACAACGCATCGAGCCGCTCGAGGGCGGGCAGGTGTGCAACGATTGCGCCGCCTGCTCCCGCTACCGCTGGCCGGCGGTGAGAGTAAGAAAGGCCGACATCCGCCGAGCACTGGCCGCGCGGTACGCCGCCGCACGCAAGCTGACTCGCATCGACCGGATCGACGTGGTCACCGCCACCCCCTACGGCCGGGCCGTGTGGGTGGACGTGGTCGGCAACGGCGAATCCGTCCGCGTCCGCGGCGAGGACGTTCGGCTGGCGCTGATCTACGCAGGTATCCCGGCCGCGAAACGCCTCAACTCGATGAACTGCCGCATGGTGGACCTCGGCGACTCGATCGAGTTTACTGACGGGCGGGGCTTCGGCCACGGCGTAGGCCTATGCCAATGGGGCGCCCAGGGCAAAGCCCTAAAAGGCTGGACCGCCGAGCAGATCCTCTCCTTCTACTACCCGGGTGCGACGCTCTACCGGGTGAATTGACGCTTCAGAACGCCCAACGCACGACTGCCCAGATGGTCCCGGCGGCGATGACGATTATCGCGGCCGCCAACAAGAGGCGGCGTTTGCGGCTCTTCTTGCGGCGGGGTTTGAGCACCACGGGTTTCCGCACGCGGTAGCAGTCCGTGCAGACGGCCTGGCCGTTGTGGGTCATCATCTGCCCGGCGGGGAAGCCCTTGCCGCAATCGACGCAGAGCTTGCGGTCCGGGCCGGTCGGCTTGGGCGCGCCGGGCGGGCGTTCGGGGGCCGACGCGCCGGGCACGCGCGTGGGCTTCAGGCAGGTCGGGCAGTCGACCATTTTGCCCGCAAATGACTGTGGCCGCTTGAGGAACCTTCCGCACGCCTGGCATTTGAACTCGATCATTCCCGTCGTCCCTCTGGGCCGCGGCCCGTCTTGCGCGGGCCGGCGCCCGCGGTGACATGATAGCATATTACAACAAAAGGCGACACCAAGGTGGAGGGAGACCTCGGCATCGCCCATTTCGCTACATCCCTGACGCGGGCGGAGGGAAACCCGCGCCACCTAGGGTGCAGCAGACGAACAATCATTATATGCACGCTAACAACAAACAACCAAACACAGGCAATAAGGAATCTTCCGTGCGTCGGCCGGGGCAATAATCATGCCGACCGGTAAGAGCCACCCGCTTGGGAACTTGCCGTCCGCCCGGCGAGCCCCGCAAGCATCGTTCATATTCTTCGACGCCCGCCGACAAGTAATTGTTCGCGCCTTTTTTTCGCCCTGCCGACTTTGCCGGACTCCCAGGCACGAGCCGCTTGCCAGCTCGCAAAAAACGCATCCGGCTTTACAGCCGGGCGCCGGGCGGGTTGAATATGCTTGTGGCGACAGTAAACGCGCGGACGGCCGGGTGCGATCCAGCCGGCCTCGCCCGGCGCGACCACGTCAAAAAGCCCAGCCGCAATAGGAGAATTGAAATGGCCAAGATAGCCATGATCGGAGCGGGCAGCCTGATCTTCACCAAGACCCTGGCGATGGACATCATGGCCACAGAGGCCCTGGAAGGCAGCGAGATCCGGCTGATGAGCCGCACCAGGCCAAAGCTCCAGCAGATGGAGTCGTTCCTCAAACGCGTCGTCGCCGAGAACCACAAGCCCACGACCCTGTGGTCCACGCTCGACCGCCGCAAGGCGCTTGAAGGCGCCGACTACGTAATCGTCACGATCCAGGTCGGCGGGCTCGACGCGTTCAGCTACGACTACACGATCCCGCTGAAGTACGGTGTGGACCAATGCATTGGCGACACGCTCGCACCCGGCGGGGTCTTCCGCGCGCTGCGGACCATCCCCGTGCTGGTCGACATCGCCGCCGACATGGAGGAGCTTTGCCCTGACGCGACGCTCATCAACTACGCCAATCCCATGGCGCCCGTCTGCATGGGCCTGGGCTGGACCACGGACTTGCCCTTCATCGGCCTGTGCCACGGCGTGCAGACCACGCTTGACCTCATCGGCCGATACACGAACACGCCCAAGGACCGCATCGACCACCTGTGCGCGGGCATAAACCACATGGCATGGTTCCTGTCGCTGACCTACAAGCGGACCGGGCGCGACCTGATGCCCATCCTCCGCCGCAACATCGAGCAGCCCGAGTACTATGTCAACGAGAAGGTCCGCGGCGAGGTCATGCGGCACTTCGGTTATTTCATGACCGAGAGCACCGGGCACCTCTCCGAGTACATCCCGTGGTTCCGCAGCTCAAAGCGGGCCATGGCGGCCTACTGCGACGAGCCGGCCTTCGGCGGGGAGACCGGGGCGTATTACAGGTACGCCAACATGCTGGCCAGGAAGTACAAGAACGTCGACTACCTGGCGCTGGAGTCAACGCACATCGAGAAGCGATCGGTCGAGTACTGCTCGTACATCCTGGAGGCCATGGAGACCGACCGCGTCTTCAAGCTCAACGGCAACGTCCGCAACGACGGCTACATCACCAATCTGCCCGAGGGCTGCTGCGTGGAGGTGCCCGTATTCGTCGACCGCCGCGGCCTGCACCCGGTCACCGTCGGCGACCTGCCCACGCAGTGCGCGGCGATGAACCAGTCCAACGTCACCGTCCAGACCCTCACGGCCGAGGCCGCGCTTACGGGCAACCCGGAGATGGTAATGCAGGCATGCGCCATGGACCCTCTGACAAGCGCGTGCTGCACGCTGAAGGAGGTTCGCGACATGACGGCTGAGATGCTCGCCGCCGAGGCCAAGTGGCTGCCGCAGTTCAAGGGCCGAAAGCTGCGTCCGGCCCCGGCCATCGCGACGCCAAAGCGCCTCAAGCGGGTCGACGTCCCGCTCGACCCGGCCCTGGCAATCGCCAACCGCTTCCAGATCCTCGCCGAGCAGAAGACCACCAAGCCCAAGAAGGCCCACAAGGCCGGCAAGGCCGGCAAGGCCGGGAAGAAATAGCAGGCTAGCCCGCCCCAAGCCCCGCCGCACGGCGGGCTGGATGCGTGTTACTGCTTTGCCGGCGGGGTGGCCGGCGCGGCCGGGCGGATGCCGAGTTCCTTCTGGACGAAGTCTTCCATCAGCGCGATGGCCTCTTTCGGGCTGAGCCGGCCGTCGCGGTCGGTGTCGAACTTCTCGATGCGCTGCCCGAACTGTTCGGTCATGCCGGTAACGAAGTTTTCGCGCTCCTGCGCGTCGAGTCTGCCGTCGCGGTTGCTGTCGAACGACGCGCTGAACCGCTCGAGGTAACCGATGGTCCTGCCCTGCATGCGCCGCTGGAAGTCGCTGCGCTCCTGGAGGCTGATCTGCCCGTCGCCGTCGGCATCCATGTAGCGGAAGGTCTTGGCGAAGATCGTCCAACCGGCTTTCTGCCATTCCTGCCGCACGGCCTGCTGCTCGGCGGGGGTGACCTCGCCGTCACGGTCCAGGTCGGCCATGCTACGCTGGAAGCTCTGGCCGACCTCGCGGAGTTGCCTCTCGAACTTGCTTACCTCGGCCTGCTCATCGTCGTTGATCCGCCCGTCGCCGTCGGCGTCGAAGTTCCGTAGCCGCCACTGGGTCATGGTCGCCTGCCACGTGTTCCGTCCGCGGTCGCGCTGGCTGGAGGCCTGGGCGTAAATGTCGCGCCGCACCGCCTCGGCGTCGGCCAGGAGCTTCTCCTGCTCGTCGAGCTGGCCGTCGCCATCGAGGTCGAACCGCTGGAGGTCCGCCTGCTCGCGCCAGCGTTGCCGCTCGGCCAGTTGACGCTCCCGCGCCTCGTCCATCGCCGCGGTCTCCTGCTCGTCGAGTTGGCCGTCGCCGTCGGCGTCCCATCGGCGCAGGTCCCGCAGGTCGCTGTCCCGCTGGTCGCGCAGCTTCCGCTCGGCGAGGTCTGCTTCCATGGCGGCGGCTTCCTGCTCGTTAAGCTGGCCGTCGCGATCGGTGTCCCATCGCTGGGCCTCCAACTGGTCGATCTCCGCCTGGGCGCTGTCGGCGACGGCGCCGACCATCGCATCGTGCTCGTCGGCGTCGATCTTGCCGTCGCCGTTGGTGTCGTACTTGGCGAAGACCTTCTGGCGCAGGCGAAGCATCCTCTCGCGCATCTCGGCAGAGGCGTCGCGGGGCTGCTTGCCCGTCTGCTCGTCGGCGGGCGCTGTCGTGGGCTCGGTGATCACCACGCGTTTGGCGAGCACCGGCGATCGGCCCGGCAGCCGGCCGGCCGAGAGCATCTTGTTGGCGGCCTTTCGCTCCTGGCCCGTCAGCCAGCCGTCCCGGTTTGCGTCGAAGGCCGACAGGACCCGCCGGCGGACGTCCTTGCGATACGCCTCGGCCTCGAACCAGTCGATGCTGCCGTTGCGGTCCTTGTCGAAGGCCAGCAGCGTCTTCCATTTGTCGAACTTCCGCACGAACGCCCCCGTCTTCTTTCGTGCGGCGGAGAATTCCTTGGCGTCCAACTCGTTGTCGACGCCGGCAGCCTTGAAGAAGCTCGCCCTTTCCAAGCCCGGCTGGTACGGATCGACGGCCCCGCCAAGCACATCCGGAATGGCCGGCTGCGTCGCGGCCGCGGGCTGAGTAGTGGCTTGCGGTGAGGAATCTCGAACCGCTTGCGAGTTGGCGTCCGCGGCCCAGGCCGGCGACTGGGCCGTCGCGCCAAGGCATACAAGGCAAGTTAAGCAAAGCAGACTCTTGCGCATTGGGCGTCTCCTATTGTCAGGACACGGTCGCGCACAGTTTAGCGCAGGCCATCTATTATCATATACCATCGGGCACGGGGCCGCACCCACAAGCCGCGAACTCCAACCGGAAGGGCACATTCGGCTCTTCCACCCTAAGACCTAAGACCTATGACCTTCCGTTCTCACCGCAGTGTCATGTTGTTGCGGTGGACCACCTCGTCGTAGAGCTTTTCGCCGAGGACCTGGGCTATCTGGTGGCTCTTCAGGCCTTTGATGCGCCCCAGGGCGTCGGAATCGTAGTTGGTCATGCCCCGGGCGACCTCGCGCCCGGCGGCGTCTACGATGCTGACGGTGTCGCCCTTGCCGAACCGCCCCGTAACCGCCGCGATGCCGGCCGGCAGAAGGCTCTTGCCGCCATCGACCAGCGCCGCTACGGCGCCGTCGTCGACGACCAGCTTACCCGACGGCCTGGAGGCGTGGCCGATCCATTGCAGCCGGCTCGATAGCTTTCGACCCGCGGGCACGAACATCGTGCCGACGTCCCCCCCGTCTATGATGCGGGCGACCACGCTGGGCGTGCGGGAGTTGGCGATGACGGCAATCTCGCCGGAACTGGTGGCCAGCCGGGCCGCGGCTATCTTGCTTGCCATGCCGCCGGAGCCCAGGCGGCTTTTCTCGGCCGTGACGAGATCGAGGGCGGACTCGTCGCCATGGGCTATGACGCCGATGCGCCGACCGTTGTCGAGCACGCCGTCCACGCCGGACAGGAAGATCAGTGCCTCGGCCGCCAGCATGCCGGTCACGTGGGCGGCGATGGTGTCGTTGTCGCCGTAGCGGATCTCGTCGATGGCGACGGCGTCGTTCTCGTTGATGATCGCCAGGGCGCCCATCTCGTGCAGGGCCCGGAGGTTGTTGCGGATGTTGAGGTATCGGGTGCGGTCCTCGAAATCCTCGCGGGTCAGCAGCACCTGGGCGGTGTGTACGCCGTGGCGCGCGAAGGCGTCGTGGAACGCGCGCATGAGCTGGCCCTGGCCGATCGCCGCGATGGCCTGGAGTTCCGGCATGGTCTTGGGCCGCTCGGCAAGGTCCAGCTCGCCGAGGCCCGCGCCGATGGCGCCGCTGGCCACGACCGTCACCTCCCGCCCGCCGCGGATTAGGGCGGATATCTGCCGGGCCAGGCTGCGGATCGTCTTGATCTCCAGCCGGCCGGCGTGGTCGCAGATGGCGCTGGTGCCAAGCTTGATGACCACTCGCCGAACGTCGGGAAGAAGCTGCCGTGTCGTCTTTTTGTCGAGCTTGTCGCCCATGGGGCACCTCGCCTGTTCGAATTGCTCATCGCGGAGAACGCGGAGAGAAGAAGAAGCAGAAGAAACATCAGATGGGGATTACACGGATTATGAGATTACGTGGATTGAAGAATACATAAATTTGCCAATCCGTGTAATCTCATAATCCGTGTAATCCCCATCTCGCTTCTTCTTGCCTTTGCCTTTCCTCTGCGGCCTCTGCGCTCTCTGCGATGAGTCTCTATTCAGCGATTTCGTCGGTTGCGATCTGCCCCGGCGCCTCGGCCGGGACGCGATGGAGCACTCGGCAGATCATTTCCACGTTGCGGCGCGTCGCTCCCATCTGGCTTCGGACGTACTCCTGCGCCTCGGCCGAGGCCTTCCCGGCCGCGGCTGGGTCCTCCAACCATGCTACAAACTGCCTGGCCAGCGCTTCGCCGTCTGTTACGCGGGCGCAGCCGTGCTCGGCGAGCTGCTTTGCCTGCGTGAAATTGAACGTGTGAGGCCCGAATGCCGTCGGTTTGCCCATCGCGGCGGACTCTATCATGTCCGAACCACCCATCGGAACCAGTGATCGACCCACGAAAACCGCCGATGCCAGCGCGTAGAACTTACGCAACTCGCCCATTGTGTCGCCTAGCAAGACTGCCGGCTTACCAACTGGCGCCGGCGAGCCGTCGCCATGCTCGCTTCGCCGCGCGACCTCGAGCCCGCGCGATGCGATCAGCCGGGCCACCTCGCCGAAACGCTCGGGCTTGCGAGGTACGATTGCCATGCGAGCGGCGGGGCAACTCTTTCGCACGGCCGACAGAACGTCCAGGCAGATGGCCTCCTCGCCGTCGCCCGTTCCGCCGGCGACGAGCAGCGGCTCGGACGGCTCGATGCCCATCGCGCCCGCGAGGTCCTCCTGCCCGTCCACGTGGTTGCCGACCTCGGCGGTGTCGAACTTCATCATGCCGGTGGCGTGGAGCTTGTCCGGCTCGACGCCGAGGTCGCGGTAGAGTGCGGCGTAGCTCTCATCCTGCACGCCGATGGCCGTCAGGCGATTGAAGAGCTTCGCCGCCAGGGGCCCCAGGCGTTTGTAGCGCGGGTAGCCCTTGTCGGCGCCCAGGCGGGCGTTGACGATGACGACGGGTATGTTCCGCCGGTTGCACGCGGCCAGGAAGTTAGGCCAGGCCTCGCCCTCGATCAGCACGACGAGCGCGGGCTTCTGGCGATCCAGCGCCCGCCCGACCGCCAGCGTGAAATCCAACGGCCAGCGGAACACGACGTGGTCGTGCCCGAAGTGCTTCTTCGCCGCCGCCATGCCCGTGTCGGTAGTCGTCGATATCGCCACGCGGTAGTCCGGCAGTTGCGAGTGCAACTCAGCCACGAGCGTCCGAGCCACGTTGACCTCGCCGAGGCTCACGCCGTGAATCCAGATCGATGGCTGAAGCCCGTACGCCACCGGCACGGACCCCAACCGCTGGCCGACGTCGCTGCGATACCGCCCATGCCGAACCATGCGGTACAACCACACCGGGCTGGCCGCCACCAGTCCGACCGCGTAGATAAGGTCCAAACCTATTCCCATGATCCCAAGAGTATGCGAGCGCGCGGGCTTCGCCCGCAAATGTTAAATGCTCAAATGCGAAATGCCATGAATGCGGGGAACCCGCCTGTCGGGGGTCGGATCATTGTTTTGGGGGGC
>JAUWQU010000187.1 GCA_030610965.1 Phycisphaerae bacterium | reverse complement strand
CCGCTGCAATTCCGAAGTATCGTCCTGTTCCCGGTATAATCCCAAACGATCCATACTGCCCCCGCCAGAACAAACACACCGACGACGATAAGAATAATCTTCTTCATTCGCACCTTCATTGGCAACTCTCCTGGCACTCGTGCCATTCCCATCGCTACCTGTCATTCATTCCACATTCTCCCGCTCGGACAAGGAGTCCGTGGAGGATGAAGGAGACTTCTTCGATTATACGCACATTATCGCAGGTTCGGCGTGGGGCATCTAGTTTTTGCCGGTCTGCTTGATCGTCCCCAGGTGTTAGCCCAACACCTTGCCGTCGACCTCGCGGCCTTTGGCGTACACAAGCTATCCGACGACGGCAAGGCCATCATCCTCCTGTGCGGCTGCGTGGACCTGAACCAGCGCCACCGCAAGCGCCTTGCCGACTGGCTGGCCCAAGCCTGGGGCGCCGACGTAGTCCACCTCACCCCGCCGGGCAAGAACGATCACCCTGGCCAGCAGACCCTCTTTTGACCCGCCTGCCGGGAAGGCAGGTTTTCGGCTTGACGATCCCCGATAATCGAATCGTAGCCGCGCCGCGGGTGTTTTGCGCACGCCCGCCCACCAGGCGGTAAGACGTGGCCCGATGCCACGGCAGCACTGTGTTTGCCACAAATCGCGATATATGCGTGAATCCGTAACGGGCGAGGTTGGTCCCATACGCCGAGCTTTACACCAAATGGCGGATACAGCGTGTGGTAGAAGCTAAAAACGCTCTCGTTCCTGACTTTCTTTGATTCGTACCGTCCGTTCGTATAAGTCCAGAGCGTCCATTCCTGGGCCTTTGGCCCCGCCCAGTGTTCCACAATCGAGATGAAGTCTCGGTATCCCTCGTGCCTGTCTTCGAGAATCACGATAAAGTCGCAACAGCCAATGCCCCTGAAATGAGCTCATTCTTCGAGATCTTCATCGGTAGCGTCGGGGTCGAAGGGCTCGGGGCCAAGCATGTACTTGCCGTTCGGATCGAGCAACAGGATCGTAGCGCTGTGAGCACCGGCATAAGCGATAGCGAAGTACTCATTCCGGCCATCATCGTTCAGGTCGAAGGCATAGTATCGGTCGTCGTGCAGAGATTCCTCCGTGTGAATCGGAAGCTTGTGATGAGAAACGAGCTGCATGGTCTCAGTTGAACCGGAAACTGCCGGCACATTGCAGCCCGAAAGAACTGCCAGTGCCGACACAAGCAGGGTTACTTCATAGCAGAGCCTGAGATTGAACATTGGGAATCCTTTCCTCGGTACCTATCCAAATCTCAGGCACAAGATACGTTTCGTCGGGCAGCAAAGCAAGGGGGGAGCATCGTTTGGACTTGACACTGCCGGATAATTAGAAGCATGTTCATCGGCAGCATCAACAGGTATATGCGAGCGGTGCTGGAGGCGGCCCTTCGGCATAGCTCAGGGCAAGCGGCGCAGGGCTGGCGGGGCCGGCCCGCCTTCGCCGGAAGGCTACGGCGTGGCAAGCCCGTATACGTCGCGTGCTCGGGCAATTTCACCGTGGAGCGGATCCTGGCCCCGTGCGGCGCTCATGCTTCGCAGCGAGGCGCTGCTTCGCAGAGTTTCATCGGGGCGGTCCACTCCAACGACGTGTCGGGCTACTCGTGCTCCCTGGGCTGGCACCTTGCTTCGCGGGACGCTTCGCAAGGCTGCGCCTGGCTTGGCCAGGGCTTCCGGGTCAAGGAGCAGGCCACCCAGTATTCCTGGCTCGAACCATACCTGGGGCCCTTCTGCCCTATGACTGCAACCAAACGAAAAACAGCCTTCACCCGCAACTTGGCCTGCGGTATAATCTATTCGTCGCCGCTGCCGCCTGCACCATGCGGGTGCGGCCACAAGCGGGCTGTGTCTGTTGACCGGACGCAAACCGCTAAGCCCACTGGGCGTTTGGACCCTGGTGACGGACCGGGGGCAGAAACCCGAAGACACAATCCGCGGGCCGCCGCGGCTGAATACGGATCGGAGTTCGAGGATGTCGCAAGCGACCCCTCCCGAGGGCACTGCGCCCGACGAGCAGCCTCTCGACGACAGTTCCCCGCTCGAGGCCGGCGCCA
Organism: Phycisphaerae bacterium; assembly: GCA_030610965.1. Classification (GTDB taxonomy): domain Bacteria; phylum Planctomycetota; class Phycisphaerae; order SM23-33; family SM23-33; genus JAUWQU01. Next base: position 5,124 of record JAUWQU010000187.1, on the reverse strand, counting down.
CCCAACCTCCTGCAGGCGACGATGTTGCCGGCGAGCCGCCGGCCGGGACCGACGTGCCGCCAGACAACGCAACCCCCAACGACGGCCCGCCCGAAGAGGCTGAGGTCGAGGCCATCGAAGGAAGCGAAGATAACGGCGCCGACCTCGGCCATGCCGACGATGACGGCGGCGAGCCGGCCGACGCACCCGTCGCCGCCGAAGAGGCCCACGCCGAAGTCGAGGAGGGTAATGGCGAGGCCGCCGAGGCCGCCCCGGCCGAACGGCCCCGCCCGGCCCGGCCGACCGTCATCGCGCGCTACGGCGCGATGCGGAGCATCGGCGAGTTCCGCCACAACTCGGCAACTCCCCTTCCGCGTGGCACGAAGCTCGTCATCCGCACCGAACGCGGAGTCGAGTTCGGCGAGGTAGTCGTGCCCGTCTGCGCCGAGTGCGACGGGCTGCACCTGACGAGCGAGAGGCTCAAGGAGTTCATCCGCGAAAACGGGTCGGAATACCCCTTCCGCCGGGACGGGCGGGTGCTCCGCCTGGCGAACCCCCAGGACGTGATCGACTACCGCCACCTCCAGCAGTCCGCCAGGGAGGCCGCAACGTACTGCCGGCAGGAAATCCGCGCCATGAGCCTGGGCATGAAGCTCGTCGCCGTCGAGCACCTGCTGGGCGGCGAGAGGCTGGTGTTCTTCTTCGCGGCCGAGCATCGCGTGGACTTCCGCGATCTTGTCCGAAAGCTGGCTTCGCAATACCGCACGCGGATCGAGATGCGGCAGGTAGGCGCGCGCGACGAGGCCCGGCTGGTCGCCGATTACGAACGCTGCGGCCAGCAGTGCTGCTGCCAGAGCTTCCTGAAGGATCTTCGCCCCGTTTCGATGCGAATGGCCAAGACTCAGAAGGCCACGCTCGACCCGTCGAAGATTTCCGGCCGCTGCGGCCGACTTATGTGCTGCCTTCGCTACGAGGACACCACCTACGAGCATCTCCGCAAGAAGCTGCCTCGCAAGAACACGTGGGTTCGCACTGCCGACGACGTCATCGGGCGCGTGGTGGGCACGCAGATAATCACGCAGCTCGTTAAGATCCAGTTGACGGACTACACGTTCAAGGCCGTGGGGAACGAGGATATCGTCGAGCGAGGCCTCACGGCGCCGCCCACGCCGGAGGCGCCCGTGGCGAAGGCGACCCGCCGGTCGGAACGGCCTATACGGCGCAAACGCGAACGCCTCGGCGCCGCCGCCGAAGCCGAAGCCGAGGCCCAGCGAGGCCAGGCCGTGCCGCCATCCGGCGATCTCGCTGAAGTCGGCGCAACCGACACAGGCGCAGGCGACGACGCAACCGCCCTCGATGGCGCCGACCTCCAGCCCGCCGCCGGCGCTGCCGAAGACGCCGGGCGACCCGACACCGACACCGACGCCAGCAAGAAACGCCGCCGCCGAAGACGCCGCAAAAAAGGCGCCAAAGACCTATCCCAGGCCGCGGGCGGCTCGCAAGCTACTGCCGAAAGCCAGCGCCCAGGCGACCAGCGAGGCGGCGGCCCCAAAGGCGGAACCGACAGCGATGCCGCCGGCGGCGACTCAACCACCCGCTCCGACAACCAGAGCGGCGACCGAAAACCCCGACGACGACGAAGGCGCCGCAAGAAAGGCCCCGACAACCGCAACCGCCCCGCCGGCAAGGCACCGCCGGCGTGAAGAAGACGCCTCCCTCAGAAGTACACAAAGCCGCAGGGCACGGCTATTTTTCAACGTACACAAACTCACCGATTCTTCAGACCCGACAGGGCCGACAGTATCAGCCGGTGGCGTAAGCCACCGGGATGAAGCTATTTAGAACACGAGCCCTGAAGGAGCGAAAGAGAGCAGACTCTTGGAATAGTGGCGTGGGCGTTGTGTTGCCCTTTTAGGGCTCAGTGATATAAGTGCCATGTTTCCAAGGGGCTTACGCCCCCGTCTAAAATCTATCGGCCCGTCGGGCCTGCCCGACCGGTCAGTTTGCGAACCTAACTAAAGGACTTACGTCGTGGAATCCGCATAGACACGGCCTGTCGGCAACTTCTGAGGGAGGCATCATTACTGTGTTATCTTCTGGATCGACAGGCCGCCTTTCTCGGAGCGGGCGGTGTCAATATCGCAGCCCCACAAGCGGCAGGCCGCTTCACCAGGCGACCCACACGACATAGCAAGAAGCCTTTCTCCTTGAACTCCCGCGTCAAGTTGTTATCTTTTCTGGCGTGGGGCCGAAAATACCACATTGCGGGCGCTGCAAGCGTTGGAATCGTTTCTGGAGCGGCGACGAGCCGCCCAACATCGGGCGGCAGCCTTTCCGTGTCGGCATTGACGAAACCATGGCAGTGCTGATGGGCGCAATGGCGGCACCAGCCGGAACACACGGCAACCAAACAGCCCGGACATACCTCCGCAAGCGCAAACCGCAGCACCACGAGCAATGGGGCGCGGAAAGCCCTCCACCACCCAAGAGCGTGCCAATAATGCGGGACTGTCCCGAATTATCGTCCCCTATTATCCGAAAGGGATCGAGATGGCGCTGACCAACGCCGAGTTCGACACAATTCTTAACGACCCATCGAAGCGGATCGAGGCCGACATCGCCTGGCAAGAAGACGAGGACCATTCCCCATCGGTTGAGTTCTGCGCGGAGATTCAATCGGACACGGGGTGGCCGCTGTTCGTGCGGGGCAGCTACAATCCGCTCATCCCTGCGTTGTCCTACATGCTGATCCTCAAGACGGCGGGCCGGGTGTACGGCCTGGACCTGGGCAAGGACCACCACAACCCGCAGTGCGATCAGGTGGGCGAGAAGCACAAGCACAAATGGACTGAGAATTTTCGAGACAAAGAGGCGCATGTGCCGAATGATGTTACAGAGTCAGCGTCTGACCCCGTGGCGGTGTGGAAGCAGTTTTGTGCCGAGGCAAAGTTGACGCACGACGGCACTATGACCGCTCCCCAGCCGCCCGCAGGAGGCCTGTTCACATGAGCCAGATCGACATCTGCGAAGAGTTCTCCGGTGGCCTGAGCAAGCTCTTCACCTGCTCGCAGCACGGTGAGTACCAGCGCATCCGCACGCCGTATCTGTACCCGGACGGCGATAACATCGATGTGTTCTGCAAGACGCAGGGCCAAGTGGTGTTGGTGTCCGACCTTGGAGAGACGACACGATGGTTGCGGATGCAGACCATCTCACCCAGACGGTCACCAAAACAGAAAGCACTGATCGAAGATGCCTGCCAGACGCATGGGGTGGAGTTCTACAAGGGAATGCTGTTGGCGCGATGCAAGCCCGGCGATGCGTTGGCGCCCGTGGTGTTCCGGGTGGCCCAGGCGGCGCTTCGGGTGTCGGACCTGTGGTTCACTTTCCGAACCCGGTCGGTGGAATCGGTTGCTGACGAAGTGGCGGATTTCCTCACGGAACGTGAGTTACGTTTCGAGCGTGGTGAGAAACTTGCCGGACGATCAGGCAAGGTATGGATTCCTGATTTTCATGTGCGGGCACCCAACCGAAGCTCACTGGTCTACGTGATGTGCACCGGCAGCAGGTCAGCCGCACGCGCCATCGTAAACCAAGTGCATACAGCGTGGTACGACCTGAACCACTTGGCCGCTGGTCCGGAAGCGTTGAGGTTCGTTTCGCTCTTCGATGACACGGCGGATGTCTGGAGCAATGAGGATTTCCGTTTGGCGGAACAGCTTTCGACGGTGTCGCGGTGGTCGCAACCTGATGAGTTCGCCGATGTTCTCCAGGTCGCATAGCAGAGCAGAGCGATGCCGACGACTGACACCATCGAGAAGGGCTTAGGATATAGCGGACAGTCAACCAATGGCCCTTCGGTCTGAAGAGCCTTAACTTAGGGCCATTGGGGACAGTCAGTCAGCCATTATTTCCCTTGACGCAGTCTGAGCCTTCGGGTCTGGGAAACCGGTCAGTTTGCGTCAATCGTACCCGCCCTGGATGATCGATGCCAACGGCCTGAGATGTCGGCGGCGGCGTTATCTGCGTTTTCGCAGCGCCGCCAGGGCGCCAAGGGCCAGCAGGGACAGTGTCATCGGCTCGGGGATGGGGCTTTCCGAGACGGTCATGACCAGTTCGGCCTGCGGGAAATTGGGGTAGCTGACGCGCACGGGGTCGCCGGGGTTGACCTGCCCGCCGATCGGCGAGAAGGCTGGCGCCCCTGTTGCCGGGTCGATGTAGAAGATCGAGGCGTTCTCGGCTGCCTGAATCAACTGGTCGCCATTGCCGTCGTTCCAGACCAGGCCCGTGACGGTGAGGTAGTGTCCCAAATCGCCGTCGACGATGAGGATCTCCACATCCTTGCAGTCGTTAAGCTCGTTGAAGAGGAACATACCGTCCGGGCCGGTGGCATGTTTCCTGAAGTTGCCAAACGCGGTGCCATGCTTCCGGGCTGTTTCGGAAGCATGCTTCTTTATCCAGCCGGAGGATCGTCGCGGCTGGCGGAGTCCGTGGCCTTGACGGCACTAAAGGGCCGGGACGTTCGTGGAACTATGACGGTCAAGAGCGTGAAGCCTGGGCCGATCAAGAGCGTTGGTTGGGAACACACAGCGCTAATCAGTAGCGAATGGCAAGGGTGGCCGACCTTCCTTCCTGGCGGCTCGCGTTTTTTTGTTGAAATCTGAGAGGTACGTTGCCGAAGATTATGATGCTATAATAATGTGTCGCTGACGAAGATGATCGCGTTGATGGTTGAGGTCGCCCATGCCAGTTGAAGACGAACCATTGGAACCCGAGGCCTTCGCCGCCGACGATTACGTTCCGGCGTTCTTCGCCAGGAACATCGCTGAGGCCGACGTGTACTGCGAGCTCTTGGGCGACCACGAGATCCCGGCCCGCGCCGGGCTGGACGAGGAACTGCTCGTGGAGGCCGACCCGGAGCACCGGGCCGCGAGCCGTCGCGGAATGACGCACGGCGTGCCGGTGCTGGTGCCCGAGCGCCTGCTCGACGAGGCCAGCGAGGTCATCGCCGACCGCGAGGACTTCAGCGACTTCGAGGACGACGACGAGGAAGCGGACGAATGCGATGACGACGACGAGTCCTTCGGTTTGGGCGAGGTCGCCGCCAACCTTCTCGACGACGACGACGACGAGGACGAGGACGAG
>JAUWQU010000041.1 GCA_030610965.1 Phycisphaerae bacterium | reverse complement strand
GTGGAATGGCGCACCCGGGAATTGGCCGGTCTGGTCCGCGTGCTGCAATCGTTCGACGAGGGGCACACGTGGTCTGACATCGCCCCGGCCAGCGTGGCCGACATCCGCAAGGGCAAACTGAAATGGGTCGTGCCGTTTTCCCTTCGCGGCCGCGGGCGGACCGTGAGGCTTCGCATAATCGGCATGGACAACCCGCGACTGCTGGCCGATGCGGGGCCGTACGCTATCGTGCGAAGGCACCCCATCCAGCCGCGCCCCGCGCCTGCGATCGACCCCGTGGCCGCGCGGCTCGGGCGATACGTCGATGCCTTCGAGCCCGACGGCCAGACCAAGCCGGCCGCGCTCGTGATGGGCGTCAAGCAGCGGCACACCATATACGGCCGGGACGACAAGGACTGGATGATCTTCACCCCGCCGGCGCCAGGCGAATACAGGGTGACGTTCAGCGACGTTCAGATGAAGTTGGAGGCCATCGCCTTCGCCGGCCGGCCCGGAGATGGCAAGCTGAGCGTCATCAGGAAGTTCGGCGTTGTCACCCAGGGCTACGCGGTGGACTTCACCGTCGATCGGAACATCGCCTTCGTGAAGATCTACACCGAGGCGGACCACAAGAACGAGGTCGGCGGCTACAGCGTCCTGATCCAGCGGATCCAGCCGGTGCGCATCGCGCCGCCCCCATCGCCTCGCGCCCCTGGGGCACCGAGGCCCGGCGGGCCCGGCAAGCGCCGCTGACGGCGGGGGGGGGCAGGAATGACAACGTAGCATGGGCATCCCGCCCGTGCGTCCCACGGGCATCCCGCCCGTGGATTCTCCCGTCGCCGGCAGGGCCGAGACGGCCCTGCTACTCATGGGCAAGATGCCCATGCTACTCACGGGCAAGATGCCCGTGCTACTCATGGGCAAGATGCCCATGCTACGGCAGCTTATGCCGGCCGATCAGCCTTGGGGCTTGAGCACCACTCGCAACGCTTCGCCCCGTTCCATCAGCTCGAAGGCCTTGTGGATTTCCGACAGGGGCAGGATGTGGCTGGCGAGCTTTTCGGCGGGGACGCGGCCCTCGGCGAGGAGCTTGACTGACGCTGCCACGTGGGCGGGCGTCGAATCGCTCGTGCCGATCACGCGCAGTTCGTTGTAGTGAATGGCTCGGCTGTCCATCTGGAGGATGTGCTTGCCGGACGGCAGGGAGGCGAATAGGCATACCGCGCCTCGCTTTCGGACGAGGTGTACGGCCTGCTCCTGTGGCGCCGCGGCCGGGGCGGCTACAATCGCCACGTCGGCGCCGATACCGCCGGTGGCTTCGGTTACGATTGCCGCGAGGTCCTGCTCGGTCGGGTTTACCAGGATGTCGCAGCCGAAGCTCTCGGCCATCTTCAGCCTCTGGGGGCTCACTTCGGAGAGGATGATCTTGGCGGCGCCCATGCCGCGGGCGACGCAGACGTTGATCAGCCCCATCGGCCCGGCCCCGAGGACGACTACCGTGTCGCCGGCCTGGACGCAGCAGTTCTCGACGCAGTTGACGGCGCAACTGACGGGTTCGGCCAGTGCGGCGTGCTCGGCCGGCAGGTTGGGCGGCACTTTCACCACGTGCCCGTTGACCAGTGCCCGCTCCGGGATTACGACGAACTCGGCCATGCCTCCGGGGTAGGAAAAGCCCATGGGGGCAAGGTCGGCGCACAGGTTAGGCCAGCCGCGGCGGCAGTATTCGCACTGGCCGCAGGAGATTGTCGTGGCCATTACCACGCGGTCGCCGACGGCCAGGCTGTTGGCCTTGGCGGACGGGCCGATCTCGCGGATGATGCCGGTAAACTCGTGGCCCATCGTCAGCGGCGGCTTGATTCGCGGGTTGCCGACCTTGGAGCTCTTGAGGTCCGATCCGCAGACCGCGCAGGCGTCGACCTGGACGAGCATCTCGGCCTGGCCGCACGTGGGCACGGGGACCTGCTCGACCCGCACGTCGCCGGGCGCGTGGAATACGATGGCTTGCATGGTGTCAGTCATGGCTCACGTCGTCCTTGCGGTCAGTAGGTGCTCGTGGGGTCCGCGGGGGCGTTCTCTCGCAGATGACCTTCGTCCCGCCTGCCGTGCCGAGCCGCGTGCAGCCCTGCTCGAGGAATCCGACCGCCCCAAGGTAGTCCCGCACGCCGCCGGAGGCCTTGACGCCCATCGTCGCGCCGACGGTTTGGACCATCACTTCGATGGCCTCGGGGGTCGCGCCGGGCCCGACGTCGGCAAAGCCGGTGGACGTCTTGACGAAGTCCGCCCCCGCGTCGCGGGCGATCTCGCAGGCCTTGGCGACCTGATCGAGCGTCAGGTACGTCGATTCGAGGATGACCTTGACCAGCACCTCCTTACCCTTGGCCTCGGCCGTGACGGAGGCGATGTCCCGCTTGACCCATTCGTGGTCGCCGCTGAGGAACTTGCCGATGTTCATGACCATGTCCAGTTCCTTGGCGCCGTCGGCGATGGCGAGCTTCGCCTCGAGGGCTTTGGTTTCCGGCTTGCCCGCGCCGTGCGGAAAGCCCACGACAACCGAGACGTCGACGTCGCTGCCGGTGAGTTCCTTGGCTGCCAGCGGAACGTCCGACGGGCGGACGCAAACTGTGGCGACGTTATACTTCTTGCCCAGTTCGCATGCTTCGATGATGTCCTTGTCGGTCAGGTTGGCCTTGAGGGCCGCGTGATCGAGTGTCTTTGCGACCTTTTCCTTGGTCCACTTCATGGTGATTCTCCGGTTGATGATGAAAGATCCAATAGCAGAGAACGCGGAGAAGAAGAAAGAACAACAAAGAAGAAACGGCTTTAGACGGGGATTACAGAGATTATGAGATTACACAGATAACAGCATTCATATTCTTTAATCTGTGTAATCTCATAATCTGTGTAATCCCCATCTGATGTTTCTTCTTCTATTTCTCTGTGCCTCTGTGGTAATCCGCTTCTTTCGGCGTCAGTGCATCTCGCGTCCGCCGGTGATGTTGATGGCCTGACCGGTCATGTAATCGGCGCCCTTGCTTGCCAGGAACGCCGTTACCGCCACCACGTCCTCGACCGCCGCCAGCCGCTTGAGCGGAACCTTGGCGGTGAACTTCTTGACGATCTCATCGACGGGCAACTTCATGGTTTCGATGTAGTCGGCCGAAACGCTCTTCCATACGCCCGTGTCCGCCGTGATGCCCGGGCAGACGCAGTTGACATTGATGTTGGAGCCCGCCAGCTCGAACGCGAGCGCCTGCGTCAGGCCGATAATCGCCGCCTTGGCGGCCGAGTATGCGGTCATCAGGGCCGAGCCGGTTTTGCCGGACTTGCTGGAGAAGTTGACGATCTTCCCGCCGCCTGCCTTCATGATCGGCACGACAAACTTGGTGAACAGGAACGTGCCCTTGCAGTTGACGTCGAAGACGAAGTCCCACGTCTCCTCGGACATGTCCTCGACGGGTCCGCCCTTGCCGACGCTGCCGGCCACGTTCACCAGAATGTCGATACTGCCGCCGAAGGCTGCCTTCGCGGCCTCGACGACCTTGGCGACCTGGTCGGCCTTGGTGCAGTCAGCCGCCAGTGCCTTGCACTTTGGGCCAAGCTCCTTGGCGATAGTGTCGAGCGCAGCCTGGTCGAGGTCGGTGATGAAGACGCTGGCGCCCTGTTGGCAGAACCGCTCAGCCAGGCCCTTGCCAATTGTTCCCGCCGCCCCCGTAACCAGGGCGACCTTGTTTTCAAACTCCACGAGAATCTCCTTGAGAATGTTTCAAATCCCAAATCCCAAATCTCAAATCCCCATTGCTTAGTGGGGCATGTCGTTTACTCTTGGCCAGTGTTTCTTATCGTGTTCTTCCCAGCGCCATTCGCGCCCTCCGCGCGAGACGCTGTTGCCTTCTGCTTTCCTACTACCTACTACCTATTACCTACTACCTATTCCCTTCCCCCTACTGCCCAACCTCGACGACTGACAGAGTATGCGGCTTGTCGTAGATGTTGCCCGCCAGGGGCAGGTCGATATTGGACACGTAGACCTTGTTGCCGCGGACGCAGGGCTCGCTGGGCCTGTCGAGCGACCCGTCGGCGCCGTCGGTGTTGGCGTTCTTGGCGATGGTGGTCACCTTGCCGGTCTTGAGGTTCACGCGGTGAAGGGCGTTGCCCAGGAAGTCGGCGATGTAGACGTCGCCGCTCTTGCGGTCCACGCTGAGCCCGTCGCAGGAGAGCATGCCCTGGCCCTCGGCCACGACCTTCTGGCTGACGACCTTGCCGCCTGCGCCCATCTTGCCCTGGATGAGCTGGGCGTCGCCGAAGTTGCAGACGACCATGTTGCCCTCGTTGTCGAAGCCCAGGCCGTTGGCGCCGACCTGCCAGTCCTTGTTCTTCGTGGTGAAGTGGATCGCCAGGTGCTTATCGGCCAGGCCCGGCTTTACCTGGTAGGGCTTGTCGCCCGAAAGCTCGCTGATCTTGAACCCGTACACGCCGCTGGGCAGGGGGTAGGCCTTGGGCTCGAGCTTGCTGTCGCAGACGTAGATCATGTCGCCGTGGGCGGCCAGGCCATTGGCCATCACCAGCCCGGTGACCACGACTTCGACTTTGACGGCCTTGCCGTCTTTCATCACCACTCGCAAAACGCGAGACTTGTGCTCATCCGTAACGAAGCCCTGGCTGTCGGAAATGTACAGGTTGCCGTCGGAACCCACACCCACGCCCAGCGGGATCGCTCGCTTGGTGTCAGGATGATTCGGAAGCTTGGTGATCTCGGTGACTTCGTCGGTTGGGCTGATGCTCAGCATCACGGCCGGGTGGTTGGGGTCGTTGATGTTCGGCACCGACAGGATGATATTGTTCTTCGCGTCTACGGTCATGCCGTCAGGCGTGTTGTACTTTTCCGGCAGGTTCAGCGCGATCGTCGGGTTGCCGACCTTCGCGTCGCATCCGCCGGCGAGCAGCGCGGACGCAGCCAGCATCGCGCCGAGGACCAGAACCATTCCCGCATTTGCATTTGTTCGCGTCATTTTCGAGATCCTTTTCACTTGGTGTGTTCTTGCTTTGTTTTATCGCGGAGAAGAAGAAACAAAAGCTGGAGGGGGATTACACGGAGTAAAGGATTACACGGATTAAGAAACTTATATATGATTCTATCCATGTAATCTCTAAATCCGTGTAATCACCATCTCTCTTTTTCTCTTCGTCTTTACTCTGCGTTCTCCGCGGTCTCCGCGTTGAAATCTTCTCACGTAGCCTTCCACGCCAGGTCGGCCCATACGGGGTCGAGGGCTTGGAGTATCTGGTTGTAGCGCGTTCGCTTGGCCTGGTAGACCTCGGCCAGGGCCTTGTTGGGCTCCTGGCGTCGGCTGAAGCGGACCATTGCGGCCATGGCGGCGGGGAAGCTATCGTAGCAGCCTGCCGCGACGGCAGCGCAGATCGCGGCGCCGAGCGCGCCGAGTTCCGTGCCGTCGGGAATCTCCACGGGTACCTGGAAGATATCCGCGAACATCTGCACCCATTCGGTGCTTCGGGCGGCCCCGCCGGTCAGGCGGATGCACTCGGGCATCTTGCGGTACTTCAGCAGCTTCTCGACGTGCCATCGGTGCGAGAAGATAACGCCCTCGTAGACGGCCCGGACGACGTGTGCGCGTTTCTGCCATGCGTCCAGGCCGATAAAGCAAGCCTTGGCGTCCGGATGGACGTTCGCGCCGTACAGGAACGGCAGGAAGATCAGCCCGCAGTCGCCGGGCTTCGTCGAGCCCACCAGCTCGTTGCAGAGTTCGTACACGCTGGTGCCGCTGGCGGCGGCGGCCTCTCGCTCGGCCTGGAAAAACTCGGTCACCAGCCATTCGAGGTTGCTTGCCGACGTGGCCGAGCCCTCGAGCATGAGGTAGTAGTCGTCCATCGCGAAGCGGGTGGTCATGAAGACCGCGTCGTCGACGATGGGCGTGCGTGAGATGTACTGGTTGTTGCCCCACGTGCCGGCGACCATGCAAAGCTGGCTTTCGTCGGTGATGGCCGAGGAAAGGGCGCACGCGTCGATGTCGAACATGCCGCCCGCAACGGGCGTTCCGGCGGCAAGGCCGGTCTCGCTGGCGGCCCCGTCGGTGACCTGCCCGCATATCTCCGCCGAGCGGACCAGCGGCGGCAGAAGGTCGCGCATCTCGCCGATGCCGAACGCGTCGAGCACGTCCTGGTCGTAGTCCGCCGTGCCGACGTTCATGAGGCTCGTGCCCGACATGTCGGTAAGCTCGGCCGCGATCTGGCCGGTCAGGCGGAAGCGGATGTAGTCCTTGCACATGAGGACCCACCCGGCCTTTTTCATGATCTCCGGCTCGTTGTCCCGCAGCCAGGCCAGCAGGGCATTGGGCTGGGCCGCCCAGACGCTCTGCATGGTCTTGGGGCGGATTATTTGGTCCACGCCGTCGGCGATCCACTTGTCGCTGTAGGCCCGCGCGCGGGCGTCGGTGGAGCTGATGGCGTTGCGCACGGGGTTGCCCTGCTTGTCCACGAGGTACAGCCCGTTGCCGTGCCCTGCCGAGGCTATGCAGGCAATGTCCTTGGGGTCTATTCTCGCCTTCTGGAGCACCTCGCGGATGCTGTCGGCCGTGGCGGCCCAGGAGGCCGTCATGTCCATCTCGCTCCAGCCCTGGTGCGGCGTAAGGGCGTCGATCTTCTGGCTGGCGACGGCGATTTCCTTGCCGTCCAGCGTGAACAGCGCCGCCTTGGCGACGGTGCAGCCGTTATCGGTTCCAAGCAGGTATTTTGGCATTTCGTACTCCCTTTTCTCACGCCTTGCCGGCCCGGAATCTGCCCCGGCAAGGCTCGATACACGATCTCGCCGACTGATCGCCCGCCCGAGGCCCCGGCCCCAACAGGCCGGGGCCTCGAACGAACATTTGCCTCGTGGCCTGGGTGTTAGTCGTCCGACGCCGTCGCCGCGGGCGCCGCGTTCTCAATCTCGACCTGCTTGGCCGGGTCGGCCTTCTCTTCCTTGTAGCGGAAGGCGACCACAAAGAGCACCATCAACGCCACCGAAAAGGCCACCGTCACTATCCAGATCGGCTCCCAGTCATACGTCCGGTAGGGCGTGGCATTCATGTAGAGCGTCAGGCCCTTTTCGTCGTAGGTAGCCGTGATGTGCATTGGCGGGATCTTCTTGGTCTTCTTATCGGGCTTTCGAGCAATTCCCGCTGTCTTGGCTACGATCTTCGTCTCGCCGGCCTGGAGGACCAGCGCGTTCTTCTCCACGGAAAGGCGGACCGCATCGGCCCCCATGCCCGTTTGGAAGAGCGTGCCCGAAAGCACGTCGTCGGCCGGACTGTTCGGATCATCCACAGGGAAGGTCACGTTCGCCGAGAACGAAAACGCCTTACCCACCGGCTTGTCCGCGACGCCCGCGAGGTCGCCGGAGTACACCTGCCCCTGCTTATCGTCCGCTGTAACTCCCTTCTTCTCGGCCTCGGCCAGGAGCTTCGCGCGGAGCTTCTCGTCCGCCATCAGCAGCTCGACTTCCGTGCCGTTGAGCGCCCGAGAGTAGAGTCGTACATCCGTGATTGTTACTGGAACGTGCGTATTCGCATCGGTCGTCAGGGCCGTGTTGGTCTTGACCGCCCCGGCCAGGGCTACCTTGGCCACCGGCGTCGTCGTCTGGCTGTTCGCGCCAATCAGCCATTCGTTGAAGAAATTGCCTGCCAGCAGGCCAACGCCGAAGGTAATCAGGAACAGCAGGCCCTGCGCTTGTGCCCGCAGTTCCTTGGGCGCCCTCTTGTCCACGTAGACCTGCCCGCCGACGAAGAAGAAACCGAAGATCACGCCGTGGACGAGGATCGCGCCGAAGTACATCCAGTACCAGCCTTCGCCAAGCTTGTCGCCGCCGAGGAACAGCAGGTAGCGGATGACCAGGACCAGCAGGCCGACGACCATGGTCCACTTGACGCCAAGCTTTACCAGCGCCAGCGGGACCAGCAGCATGGCGAACATCTCGACGAACTGTCCCCAGTTCATCGTCACCGTGATGAAACTGAAACCCTGGTCTTTGAGGAAGACCGAGCCATACGACCAGTACATGGAGAAGGGAATCATCACCAGCGTGGAGATGATGATGAAGATGGCGAAGTTGCCATTCCTCATCAGCGAGAACGAGCGAAGCCCGAGGGCATCTACGATGGACGCCTTCTGCCCCTTTGCGGGCGGGGGCGTGTTGGGCAGCGTCAGGGCCACAAGGGCCGCGACAAGGCCCGTTCCGGCGCCGCAGAGGAACGGGATCTCGGTCCCGTCGATCTGAAGCGGATTTCCGAGCGTGTCGAGAAACAGCCAGGCTGCGACGATGCTGAACAGGCCCGAGGCGACCCAGCCGATCGAGCCAAATACGCGGATCTGCGGGAACTTGTCGGATGGGCTGTGACTCATGGCGATGGAACTGGCCAGGCCCCACGTGGGCATGTAGCAGAGCTGCTGGACAAGCAGCATTACGATGACCAGCGTTGGGTCGGTCACCTGGGAGACCACCACCAGCAGCACGGCGCTGAAGAGGTTCAGCACGGCCAGGACCTTCTGGCTGGCGAAGTGCCGGTCGGCGATCATCCCGATGATCGGCGAGGCCAGGCAGCCAATCGCCATCGAACTCATTGCCAACGCCCGTAGCGATTCCTTGACGCCGACATTCTCCAGGTATGTCGCCAGCGACACCCAGAAGACGGCGAACATCATGAACTGGAGGAACATCATGAGGCTCAGTCGGATCCGGACGCTCCAACTCATGCCGGGGCTTGGTAAGGCGGTTATCTCTGCCATAGGATGACTCCATCAAGCTCGGGTTTTCTTTTTCGCCCGTCCGCGGCCATCGCGGGCGGGGTGACTGCGAAAACGAACTACCGCAGCGCAAGGCCCAAAGACTTCAACACTTCGGCCTCAATAGGTCAACACTTGTCAGTCGGGCTTGTCCCGAACGAGAGCACAAGAAAAAGCCGCCCGACCACCAACTTCCCTGCTCGCTGAAGCGAGCAGGCCTCTACCGCATCATCATTCCGCCGGTGGCGTCGAGCGTCGTGCCGGTCATGTAGCTGGCTCGGTCGCTGGAAAGGAACGTCACGATGTCCGATATCTCCTCGACCGTTGCGATCCGGTGAAGCGGGATGCGGGCGAGGTACTTGTCCTCGTCGGCCGCGAGCCGGCCGGCCACCATCTCCGTACGGATCATGCCCGGCGCGACGGCGTTTACGTTGATGCCCTTGCCTGCGACCTCGCGGGCGATGGCTCGCGTCATGGACACCACCGCGCCCTTGGAACTGTCGTAGGGCAGGTGTCCGCTGGTCGAGCCCAGAAATGCCGCCTGCGAGGCGATATTTACGATCCGGCCCTTGCGGTCCTGCTCCAGAAGCCGACGCACAAACTCCCGGCAAGCGATAAACGTGCCCGTCACGTTGACCTGGAAGACGTAGTTCCATTCGGCCTCAGTGTACTTGGTGATCGGGCCGCTGGCCAGTGCGGCGGCATTGTTTACGAGCACGTCCAGCGGGCCGAGCTTCTGCTGGATAAGCTCGAACATCGCGAGAATGTCCGCCTCGCTGCCCATGTCGCCGCCAATGGCGAGGGCCTCGGTTCCGTATCGGTCGGCGATCTCGGCGACCACGGCGTCGGCCTCGGCGACGAGGTCGATTCCCTTGGCCTCGTTGTGGAAGTAGTTCACGGCAACCTTGGCGCCCTCGGCCGCGAGGCCAAGGCAAAGCGCCTTGCCCAGCCCGCGAGATCCGCCGGTCACCAGCACCACCTTGTCAGTCAGTTGCATGTCCACGAACGACGTTCCTCTTTGCGGGAAAAGAAGGTCTCAGGCCTTGGCTCTTAGCTGATAGGGGCTGTCGCCTTTCGGGCGGCGGGCCGCTGTCGCTCATGGCCAAGACATTAAACAAAAGGTAAGTGAATTGAAAGGGCGCGATCAGGATTCTGAGAAGCTGCGCGGCAAACGCAAAGGAATCCCGGTGTGCGAGTTTTCTTTCTGCCGGATGGTAGGTGCCGGCGGCGCGTGTAGTTTTGTCGACAGCGTGCGGAAGGCTCCATTGCGGAATGTGGATTGCGGATTGCGGATTCACGTTTGTCGCGATTGAATCCGCAATCCGCGATCCGCAATCCGCAATAAAAAGCAACATCGCCTGCTGAGCTGCCGCATTCCGGCCGGGCTTCGTCGCCGCCAGGATTTGACCGCGCACACGAATCCCGAAGCCGGCAAGAATATCTTGTTCCGGCCCGGCACTGTCGGTAGGTTGGCTGCGCTGATCAATCTGTGCAGGCATGGCTTTCGGAAGTGTCTTTCAACATCAGGCGCCGGCGGCGAGAGGTTTTTCGCCCCGGCCGGTGTCAGAACGGAAAGGGCAGATCATGCGATACAAACTCACGTTGGCGGCACTTGCGGTGCTCGGTGCAGCTTGGGCGTCGGCATGGGCGGCCAAGCCGACAAAGGCGGTCAAGCCGGACAGCAGGCCGCTGAAGGTGCTCATGGTGGACTTCTCCAGCGACAACTTCGTCGTTCGCTTGAACGCGTCCCGCGCGGTCGCCACCAAGGGCGCCGAAGTGGTCCCTGCGATGATCGAGGCGCTCAAGTCGTCGGACTGGAAGGTCCGGCGTTCTGCCGCTGACGCCCTGGCGGCCATCGGCCCCGACGCTGCCAAGGCTGTCGCCGCGCTGACTGAGGCGATGAAGGACAAGAACAACTGGGTGCGCGAGGGGGCGGCCGGGGCGCTGGGCAAGATGGGCAAGGCCGCCAGGCCCGCAATACCGCTGCTGGTAAAGGCGGCAGGCGACAAGGACGAGTTCCTCCGCGAAGGCGTCATGGTTGCCCTGAAGGCCATCTGCCAGGACCCTCAGGACAAGGAGCAGCTTATCAAGGCGGCGTGCGCGGCCGTCATGCACCCGGACAGCGGTTGCAGCGTCCGTCGGCACGCGTTCAGCATTGTCGAGCGCGGCTGGCGCGATTACAAGCCGGCCAAGGGCGCCCTGATGTATGTCTTGGCGCATCCCGCCCAGGGCATGTGGGGTGGCAGTGAATACAAGGTCGCGGACATCCTCATGGGCGCCGGCGAGGGCGTCAAGGTCGTGGGGCTGGTTGCCAAGCAACTCAAGTCCAAAAGCAAGGGCGACCGCAGGGGCGCGGCCGTGGCGTTGGGCAAGTTCG
>JAUWQU010000581.1 GCA_030610965.1 Phycisphaerae bacterium | reverse complement strand
GACCGCGAGCTTCGCTACGCACGTCAACTCGCTTGTCACGCAGGCCTTGATGGCCATGGGAGGCATGGAAGACCCGCGCACCAAGCAGCGACACCTGGACCTCGACGTGGCCAAGTATCACATCGACACGCTGGTCGTGCTCGAAGAGAAGAGCAAGGGCAACCTGACCGACGACGAGAAACACCTGATCGATCAGGGCCTCTACGAGTGCCGCCTCCAGTACGTACACGTCGCTCAGAGCGTCGCGGACATGGCCGCCCCGGGAGCGGAGTTCCAGCAGCAGTAGGCCAAGCCCAAGAGCGGACCACCCCATACGTGCCGAGCCGCCGCGCAGCGGACTTCCACCATTTCTTGCACACATCTGACGGAATCCCTTCATTTATTTTGCCTTTTTATGTTGCTTTTCCCCCGCTAATGGCGTCTACTACTATTGGTATCTGCCATATATATGATGGAATTCTGTCATGGTCGCGGAAACACTGATCGAAGACCGCCGGGCTAAAGAGTCCGAAATGATTTCCATAAAAGGCTTTGTGTCTTTGGCGGAACTCGTCCAGATCTTCGGCGTTTCCGAGAGCACCGTCCGTCGCGATCTGGAGGTGCTCGAAGAGCAGGGCGCTGTCCGCCGCACCTACGGCGGGGCCGTGTTCGTAAAAGATACCGCCAGCACGAAGCTGGCCTTCGCCGAACGCGAGACGACTGCCCTGGCCGAGAAACGGGCGGTCGCCCGCGCGGTCGCTGAGCTTATTCCCGTCAACCAGACGGTGCTCATCAACGGCGGGACGACGTGCAGGGAGGTCGCCCGAATGCTCAACGGGCGGCGTCTGAGCGTGGTGACCAACTCCGTGCCCATCGCCTCGCTCCTCTCGGCCGACCTTGTGACGGAGGTCACTCTGGTCGGCGGGTACGTTTACCCGCGGACGGGCGTGGCGCTGGGCCCGATGGCCGTCCAGCAACTCGATTCGCTCCACGCCTCGCAGTTGATACTGAGCTGTGCCGGCCTGACCGAGGATGGTGCCTTCAACGCCAACCAGATGATGGTCGAGGTCGAGCGGAAGATGATGGGCATTGCCGGCGAGGTGATCCTGGCCGTCGACCATACGAAGCTGGGCATGCGGTCGGTGGCCAAGCTGTGCGACCTTGCGGAGGTGGACGTTGTCGTAACGAACGCCGAGGCCGCCGGCGAGAGCCGCGCCTGGCTGGACGCCCGCGCCGGGCGGGTGATTTACGCCGAACCAGAGGAATCGTAGGCCGCGCGGAACGCGGCATTGGCGCTTTTCGATAATCAGCAGAAGGCCGACCATGAGCACTATGAACATTCCGATGCCGAGGGAGCAGTTGGAGCGGGTGGTTCGCCAGGTTGTGCGCGAGGGTTTCGCCGCCGGGCTTCAGGCCGGCCAGCCGCAGATGGCGATAGCTTACGAGCCCAACCTGGTGGTCAACATTTCAGCGCGTCACATGCACATCTGCCGGCAGCACCTCGAGACGCTGTTCGGGCCCGGGGCCGAGTTGACCGTTTACCGGTGGCTTTACCAACCCGGCGAGTTCGCGGCCGAGCAGACGGTGACGATAATCGGCCCGCGCAGGCGGATGATCGACAACGTTCGGATTCTCGGGCCACTGCGAGATAACTCCCAGGTGGAGTTGAGCCTCACCGACTCGGTGGCCCTAGGGGTGGACATACCGGTTCGGCCGTCGGGCAAGATCGACGGCACTCCAGGCTGCGTGATCATGGGGCCCAATGGCGTGATCGAGCTTCCGAGCGGCGTGATCCGGGCCGAGCGACACGTACACATGAACCCAGCCGACGCGAAGGCGTACGGTTTTACCGACCGCCAATACGTCCGGTTGAGAGTGGACAGCGACTGCAAGACTACCTTCGAGAAGGTCCTCGTCAGGGTGAGCCCCAATGTTCTGCTGGAGGTTCACATCGACACCGACGAAGGCAACGCGTGCAACCTCGTAAATGCCAGCGGCGTGGAGCTGATGGCTTAAACGCACTGTTACTAGGAGAAGCAAATATGGCACTGCAAGCATTGGGCATGGTCGAGACTCGGGGGCTTGTGCCCCTTATTGAGGCGGCCGACGCGATGGTAAAGGCGGCCAGCGTGGAGTTGGTCGGCTGGGACAGGGTCGGTTCGGGCCTGGTCACGGTGTTCGTCCGCGGCGACGTGGCGGCGGTCAAGGCTGCCACGGACGCCGGCGCGGCAACGGCGGGCAAGCTGGGCGAGGTCGTCAGCGTGCATGTGATTCCGCGCCCGCACGACGAGTTGGAGCAGGCCCTGCCGACCAGGCCGACCGGCAGGAAGGCCCCGGCCAGAAAGTAGACGGCTTCCCCCGCGGAAGCCATGAGCAGGCAGACAACACTGCCCGTCCCGGCGGGACGGACTGGAGAGAGACACAATGGAAGCATTGGGCATGATTGAGAGCAAGGGCTTTGTAGGGCTTGTCGAGGCCTCCGACGCCATGTGCAAGGCGGCCAACGTCGAGCTTGTCAGACGGATCGAGATCGGCGGCGGCTACGTCACGACGATCGTCACCGGCGACGTCGGGTCGGTCAAGGCGGCCGTGGAGGCCGGAGCGGCGGCTGCGGGAAAAGTCGGCGAGCTCGTCTGCTCGCACGTGATCCCCGCGCCGAACGACCAGCTCAAGGGCGTGTTCTTTTAGTCGCCCCCCTGCTCGCTGAAGCGAACAGCCCTCGGGCTACCGGCGACTGGCGACTGGCTACCAAAGCGAAGCGCATGAAGATATTGGTCAGCAATATTGGGTCTACGAGTTTCAAGTTTCGGCTGCTCGACATGTCGTCGGCCGCACTTGAGCTGGCGAGCGGCGGGGCCGATCGAATCGGCGGCGCCGGCGGCTCGCTGAAGCTCGTCATCGGCGGGCGGACGACGCGCGTCGCGCGCGAGTTCGCCGACCATGGCCAGGCCATCGAGTGCGTAATGTCGCAACTGGTCGCCGAGGGCGTCCTGGCCGGTGCGGCGGAATTGGACGCGGTTGCGTTCAAGGCCGTCGTTGGCGGCGGGGCCGAGCCGGTCTGCATGGTCGACGACGCCCTGCTGGAGCGGATGGAGTATTTCGCGGCGATTGCGCCCGCTCACAACCCGCCGTACATCGCGGCCATGCGAATGTTCCGACAGGCACTGCCGCAGGCGGCCTTGGTGGCTGCCTTCGATGACGGCTTCCACGCGACCAACCCTCAGCGTCGTCGGCTGTACGCCTGCCCGCCCGCCTGGGCCGAGCAGTGCGGCGTGAAGCGATACGGCTATCACGGCGCGTCGCATCGCTACGTCGCATCGCGGCTGGGCGAGCTGATGCCACGTGCGCCAAGGGCAATCTCCTGCCACCTCGGCGGCTCGTCGAGCCTGTGTGCCATCCGGGACGGCGAGAGCGTGGCCACCAGCATGGGCCTGTCGCCGCAGTCCGGCCTGCCGCAGGCAACGCGCGTGGGCGACTTCGACGCGTTCGGCCTGAAGCTGATGGCCGAGCAGACCGGGCGAGGCATGGACGACCTGCTGGCCGAACTTGGCGGCGGGGCCGGCCTGGCGGGCCTCAGCGGCACCAGCGG
>JAUWQU010000605.1 GCA_030610965.1 Phycisphaerae bacterium | reverse complement strand
CGATGACTCATTAACGATCGCCCAGCTCAACCACGCCGTGGCCGACTTCCGCAAAAGCGAGCCTTCAGCCGAGTCGAACCAGGCCCTGGAAACGCTGATCTGGCTGGCGCGATCCAATTACCACGTATCCCTGCCACCCGAGGCGGATATCACGCAACTGGTGCTCTATCCAGTGACGCAGGAGGAGGCACACGGAGTGGAGGACCTGCGGCTCGTGAGGTTCGTTGACGATGACGGTACGGTCGAATACTTCGGCACGTATGCCGCTTTCGACGGCAGACGAGTACTGCCAATGCTCCTCCGCACGAGGGACTTCCGCCAGATCGAGGTCCACTCCATCAATGGGGCAGCCGCGACGGACAAGGGCATGGCACTGTTCCCGAGAAAGGTCAACGGGCACTATGTCATGTGTGGCCGGATCGACGGCGAGAACCTGCACATTATGTACTCGGACTTCGAGCATTTCTGGGAGAGCGCAAGCGTCCTGGCCGGGCCGCACGCGCCGTGGAACCTCATGCAACTGGGTAACTGCGGCTCGCCGATCGAGACGCCCGAAGGCTGGCTGCTGCTGACCCACGGCGTCGGGCCTATGCGAACGTATTCCATCGGCGCGATGCTGCTGGACCTCGACGATCCGCTGAAGATCCGTGGCCGACTCGACAGGCCGCTGGTCGTGGCGCCGCCCGACGAGCAGTACGGCCACGTCCCCAACGTCGTCTACACCTGCGGAGCCATGATCCACGATGGAACCCTCTACATGCCATTCGCGCTGACCGACCACTACACCACCATGTGCGCCATCAACGCCGACGAACTAATCCAATCCCTCCTGGCCTGCGGAACTTAAGGGCATTCGGCGGGGGGGGCATCGCCATCGGCTTCATCAGCTACGCCTTCGCCAAGCTAATCTCCGGCAAGGCCAGCCCCTTCGACACGCTCAGGGCAAGCCGCCCGGCCGTCGTGTACGTCTTCGCCGCGCTGTTCGTGCTCCAATACGCCATAGGCATGATGACCGGCGCACTGCACTGACGGCTTCGCGAATACTCAGATGTTCAATGCCCACAAAGCATCCTGGCAGGACTTGTTGTCTTTCGGGCATTGGATATTGAACATTCGGGCATTCGGCGCAGCCGAGCTATGGCTTGCCCAACGGCTGCATTACGGTCATTCGTCGGCTGTTGCGGAGTAGCTGGACCTTGACCGTTCTCATCGCCCCGGCCGAGCGGATGGCGGCTACGAGTTCGGCCTCGTTGCGGATCTTCGCGCCGTTGAACTGCTCGATTACGTCCCCGACTTTCAGCCGGCCCGCTGTCTTTGCGGCGCCGCCGGGTTGAAGCCCCACGACCTTGGCCCCCTGGGCGGCACGCTGGATCTCCAGGCCGAGCCGGCCTTGGCGGGCTCGGCGCTGCGACGAAGGCACCTTCTGGTCCAGCACCCACTTGGACCACGCCCGCTCGATGATGGCTAGCTTGTTGCCCGTCGCCGCCTCGAACGCCGCAATGCCGTGCGGGTCATGCACAAACGTGTCCTTATAGCGGCGGTAGAAGTCGTCCAGCCGGCCCCGCTCGTAGAGGTAGTACATCACGTACCGCGCTTGTGCGTAGGCAAGGGATGCATCCTTCATAAACGGCTCGCGGCCCATCGAGAGCAACTCCCGGAGCGAAAATGCTTTCTTGTCCTTATCTTTGTTCTTGAGGGCCTTCTGGATCGTCGCCAGGCGGCTGTCGTGTTGGGGCACCAGGCCCGACGGGGTTATCTTGCTGGCCTCGAACAGCGTGGCCAGGCCCTCGACGATCCAGATCGGATGCACCTGCCGCGCCGCCGTCATGTCCGCGTGGTGCAGGGCGTGGGTGAACTCGTGCAGCAGCGTCCGGCCGCGGTCGATCGACACCAGCCGCCTGCCCGCGTAGCTGTAAAAGCCTACACAACCAGGAAATGGAAGCTCGAGTTTCTTGTAGTCCTCCGCCGTCGGCAGCACGACGGTAATGTTGCCCTCGCCGCGGCCGTTCACCAGTGTCCGCCGGTATGCCTGGGTAAAGGCCGAGAGAAGCACGACCGTCTGGTTCAGGTGCGCATCGTCGAGTGCGCTTATATACAGGATGTGTCGATTGTTGTCGTACCGCGCCGAATAACCCTTGCCGAACTGGCTCAACTGCTTTGCAGAAATGCGTTTAGCCTCGGCATTGTAGTCGCGGGAAGCTGCGAAAACGGTCCCGGCCGGTACCGCGAAGCACAGGGCCAGAACCCCCAAGGCTACGGCCGCAATGCGAACCCCGCCTGCGGATGGGCTACATCTCATGGCGAATCCTCCAATTCAATATACATTTCGTCGCCAGAGGCGGGCGAGCTTAGGAAGTTTCGGCCAGCAAGTCGCGGAGCCTTTTGCGCAACCCGATTGAATCTCGTGCGGTAGCGGCGGGCGAAATGCCCGCTGGGCCGGTCAGAAATCTCAATCAATCGCGGGACTTCACAGTTTTCGGGCCTTCGACCCTTCGACTACGCTCCCTTCGATCTGAGCCTCAGGGTCGAAGACAGGATCTGCGGCCCTTCGGCTGCGATCAGGACCTGCGTTTCCGGCGATGGCGCGGACGGCAGAAGCAGGGCGCGATTGGCCGCGCTGGCGTGTTAATGAGGATTGACACAGGTTATTACTGTGGATATACTGTGTAGTAACCAGACAGGAGCCTCGCAATGGTCAAGACGCTGACGAAACACGGAAACAGCTACGCACTGGTGATCGACAAGCCGATCCTGGAGTTGCTTCGGGTGAGTCCCGACACTCCGTTCGAGATCATGACCGACGGGCAGTCTCTGGTGCTCACGCCGGTTCGCGACGCCAGGCAGGAGAAGAAGTTTGGAAAGGCGCTCAAGGGCGTTCACGAACGCTTCGGCCGGGCCATGAAGCGTCTGGCGGAGTAGCGCATGGCCCCGGTGTTCCTTGATATCGAACAGGTTATGCGCATTCACCGCGGCATGATCGAGGGCTACGGCGGCCAGGAAGGCGTCCGGGACATTGGCCTGCTGCACTCGGCCATCGCGATGCCCCAGGCGAGCTTCGGGGGGAAGTCACTGCACGCCGACCTTTTCGAGATGGCTGCCGCCTACCTGTACCACATTGTCCAGAACCACCCGTTCCTCGATGGCAACAAGCGGGCCGGAGCCGCCGCAGCGATCGTATTCCTGGCGATGAATGACATTGAGGTTAAGGCTGACGAGGATGGCCTGGTTGAGCTTACGCTACGTGTCGCCCGGGGAGAAGCGGGCAAGGCGGAAATCGCGGAGTTCTTCCGCTTGTGGGCGAATTGATCTTATCACGATCGGACCGTCTTCCCGCGGCCGTTGCCCAGCCCAGGGCCAGAACCCCCAAGGCTACGGCCGCAATGCGAACCCTGCCTGCGGACTGGCTGCATCTCATGGCGAATCCTCCAATTCAATATACATTTCGTC
>JAUWQU010000785.1 GCA_030610965.1 Phycisphaerae bacterium | reverse complement strand
CACGAAGAGCGGCCCTGCGGGCGGGGCGGGGGGTTCAAGAGTCAGACCGGGTCCGTTTTGTTGGTTCTTCTGGAGAATCGAGGATGATGACGAAACGTAACGCATCCGCGGCATCGCGCGGGGCAGTGCTCTTGGCGGCCTTGCTGATTGCAGCTGGCGTCACAGGCGTCGCGGCCGGGGCCGACAACGTCGATGTCGGGCTGGTCGCTCGCTGGCAGCTCACGGCGGACAAGCTCAGCGGGCAGTCGTTCTCGCCGCTGGCGGGCAAGCTGCCTGCCGTAGCCAACCAGCCGGTGAAGTTCGCCGCCGACTCGCCGCGAGCGCTGCGCCTGGCGGTGGTAACCAAAGGCAAGGTCAAGGCCGGCCAGTTCCTGACGGTCACCGACGGCCCGGCGGCGGCCAGGCTCCCGACCCGCGCGATCACCGTCGAGGCGTGGGTGCAGGTGGGCAAGCCCGAGCGGCTCGGCGGGTTCGCCTGCGCGGTTCAGGAAGGCAAGAGCGCCAATCGCGGCTGGGTTCTGGGCAACTGCGGAAATCAGTTCTCGTTCGCCGTCGCGACAGCCAAGGCAGGCAAGCTCACGTACCTCAAGGCGCGGGATACGATGCGGCCTGGCTACTGGTATCACGTCGTCGGCACTTATGACGGCAAGACGCAGAAGCTCTACGTCGACGGCAGGCATTCCGCCACTGCCACCGAGCAGCGCGGGCCCATCGCGCAGCCGGCAACGGCAGCGCTCACGCTTGGCGCCTATCGCAACGGCAGTCAGTGCTACCCGCTTACCGGGCAGTTGGAGCGCGTGAGCATCTGGTCGCGGGCCCTTTCGGCGACGGAGGCCAAGGGCCTCTTCGACGCCCGCAAGAAGGCCTTCCCGTACGCCCAGCCGGAACCGCTCGAGGCCGTCACGGACTGGCCCACCTACCGGCGCGACAACCGCCGCAGCGGCACGACACCCGAGATGCTGCGCCTGCCGCTGCGCCTGCTGTGGACCCACAAGGCGCGATACGCCCCCGCCCCGGCCTGGCCGCCGCCCGCCACCGCCGACTACTGGCACCGAATCGCCAAGCTCGAGCCACGAGTCATCTACGACCGCGCCTTCCATACCGTCACCGTGGGCGACCGCGTGCTGTTCGGATCGTCCGCCGAAGACAAGGTCGTCTGCCTCGACGCCCGCACCGGCCGGACCGTGTGGCAGTTCTTCACCGAGGGCCCCGTGCGCCTCGCGCCCGCCATCGCCGACGGGCGGGCCGTCGTCGGCTGCGACGACGGGCGACTCTACTGCCTGTCGCTCGACGAGGGCAAGCTGCTCTGGTCGCACCGCGCGCCAGCCGCGGCCGAGCGCCTCATCCCCGGCAACGAGCGGATCATCAGCGTCGTGCCCTTCCGCACCGGCCCAATAATCGACGGCAAGACGATTCACGTCTGCGCCGGGCTCTTCCCGCTTCAGGGCGTCTTCCAGGAGAAGCTCGACCTCGCCACCGGCAAGTCTGTCGGCAGCGGCCCCATCAGCGTTTCACCGCAGGGCTACCCGAGCCTGGTTCTCGGCCAACTC
This sequence comes from Phycisphaerae bacterium, assembly GCA_030610965.1. Classification (GTDB taxonomy): domain Bacteria; phylum Planctomycetota; class Phycisphaerae; order SM23-33; family SM23-33; genus JAUWQU01. The sequence goes on along the minus strand of JAUWQU010000785.1, from coordinate 1,091 downwards.
GCCACTCCCACCGGCTGGAGCCGCAAGGGCGCCGTGCTTGCCAAGGCCAGTCGCCGCGGCAAGATCGTCGACGCGCCGCGGGTCAGCCCCGACACGCCCTACGCACGCATCGCCGCCGGGGGCATCGAGTTCGGCGGCGGCGACGGCGCGGTCGCGGCCTTCGACGCCAACGCGCCGGACTCCCGGCCGCTGTGGTCGGCGCGCGTCGAGGGCCGGGCCTACGGCCTGGCCGCGGCCCGCGGACGACTGCTCGTCAGCACCGACGCCGGCTACATATACTGCTTCGCCGAAACCCCAGCCGGCGGCGGCGCAGCCAAACGCCCCGCCGCAGTCGAGGCGCCGCGCCGCGTAGACGTGCCGCGGGCCGATGCCGACCTGCGAAAGCGCATCGCCGCCGCGGCCGAGCGAATCGTGGGCCTCGCCGAAGGCCCCCGCGGCTACTGCCTGCTGCTGGGCGACGACTCCCTGATCCTCGCGGCCGAGCTTGCCAAACGCACCGAGTGGCAGATCATCTGCCGCATCGCCGACGGCGCCCGCGCCGCCGATGCGCACCGCGCGCTGGACGCGGCGGGCCTTCGCGGCGTTCGCGTGGCCGTGCATGAAGGCCCGCTCGATCGCACGGCCTACACCGCCGGCCTGTTCAACGTCGTCGTCGACGTCGCCGCCGCAATCGGCGGCAAGCCCGCCGCCGGCCGCGCCGCGGCCCTGCGAGTTACCCGCCCTGGCAGCCTGGCCGTTCTCGGCCCCGACGCCGCCGGCGCGGTTCGCACGCCGCGGCCAGGCGGCACAGGCGAGTGGACGCACACCTACGCCGACGTCGGCAACACCGCCTCCACCGGCGAGACGCACGTCGCGGGCAAGCTGGCCCTGCAATGGTTCGGCCTGCCCGGGCCCAAGGAGATACTCGACCGCCACCACCGCAACACCCCCCCGCTCGCCAAGGACGGCCGGCTCTTCGTGCCCGGCGACGGCGTGGTCTTCGGCGTGGACGCCCATAACGGCGCGATCCTCTGGCGCAGCAAGGCCGCCGGCGCCAGAAGGCTCGGCGTGTTCCTGGACTGCGGCGCGATGTGCGTGGACGACAAATACCT
>JAUWQU010000591.1 GCA_030610965.1 Phycisphaerae bacterium | reverse complement strand
GGCAGGGGCGAGCGGGGGCGGAAATCGGCGGTCCGGGGTTGCTCGCCCGGTGTTAAAATCTGCGTAAAGGTGTTTTGCATTGGTGGCGGCGATGCTTTACAATGATAATCAGAGTGGTTGCACGGGACCGAAGCCGTCGGCATTTGACGGTAGCGGCCCGGGGCTGTATGTTTGGCCGCCAGTTTGGCTGGCGGCACATGTCTAAGGCACTGAGCGAGGTCTGCCGATGAACTCGACTATCGTGATCTGTCCGCACTGTGGGGCGAAGCTGGCGATTCCCCAGCAGCACCTCAAGGCGAACGTGCGCTGCGGGCGATGCAAGGAGAAGTTTCCGGTTGAAATCAAAGCCCCGAATCCGGTCGAGGACGTTGTCGCTTCCTGGTTGACCGATGACGGCCCCGACGACGAGCCTTCGGACGATGATGTCGGCACGGACGCGGGCATCTCCGGCGAGGACCTGCTTTCCGGCGTGTCGCCGGCCGAGTTTTCCGCTCCGGCCGCGGTGGGCGAAAGGGCCGACGCTCGCATCGTCAAGGTCGACGGGCAGGGCACGCTGATCGAGTTCGCTCCGAACCTGCTGCGTGAGTCCGAGTTCCGCGCCGCATTCCCGCGCCAGTGCATTAGCTGCGACTCGCGGGTCCATCTGCGGGCGCACGTGGTCATCTTCGCATCGCAGTTGAAGGACAGCGTGTCCGTGGAGGACGAGCACAACGCCGGCGCGCTGGCCCTGAGCAACGAAGAAGTCCAGGGCCTGACCAACCAGCAGATTCTCGACCGCCTGCCCGCGGTTCCCAACGTGCCGGCGCCCGCGGACCTTCCCATGCCGTACTGGCTCTGCGACATGTGCAGCGGGTCCGGGCAGGTCTCCGGGCAGATCCGCGTCAACCTCGAGACCGGCGGCGGCTTCTGCCGACTGCTCATCCGCAACCCGCGGCGCGCGCTTGGTTTCATCGACACCGCCTTCGGCAAGGGCGTCGAGGGCTACGACCTGGTAAAGGACCGCGTCGAACAAATGGTGGAGAACCCGTGGGACAACCTGGCTGGGGCGGTCCGGCACCGCATCGAGCAGTGGTTTCATGCGCAGAAAGACGAGCGGTTCCTCGCCTATGTTCCAGACCGCGACTACGGCCGCACCGAGGACGGCATGGGCGGGGTTATCATCACCAATCAGCGGCTGATATCGCATTGCTCGCGGCGCCACAGGGAAGGTACCGTCAAAGACGCGTTCGAGTTGACCCATTCCTTCGGCGCCGGCAAAGGGCACGTCTCCATCAAGACCGCCGCCTGGACCATTCCGCGAATGACCGTCGATCGCGACGGCATCGCCCGAATGCGCCGCGGGCTTAGCCTCGGCAAGTTCATGGCAGTCTGGCACTGACTTTGGCGAAGGGGTCAGGCAGCTTCCCTGGCCCCTTTTTGCTGCGCTCTTGCGGCGCGGCGACTGTCGGCTACTATCTGTCTATAGCGTCCCAGGCTCTGCCGGGGCCGCCTGGAAGAAAGGACTATCGCCGCAATGTCGACAAACACCGAGCAACTCTACGCCCAGCGGCTCAAACGCTACGTAACGGCGATGCGGAACACCAAGCCGGACCGCATTCCAATTCGGCCATTCGTGGCTGAGTTCACCGCCAAGTACGCCGGATACGACTGCCAGCAGGTCGCCCACGACTACACCAAGGCGTTCGACGCCGCCTTGAAGTGCGCTGCCGACTTCGACTGGGACGCCATCGTGCCGAACATGGTCTACGTCTGGACGGGCCTGACGCAGGCGATCGGCCTGAAGTACTACGGCATCCCCGGAATCGACATTCCGCCGGACACGGGCTTCCAGTACCGCGAGCCGCCCGAGAACCAGTCCTTCATGCGGGCCGACGAGTACGATCAGCTCATCGCCAACCCCGTGGAGTTCCTCTACAACGTCTGGCTGCCGCGGGCCAGCACCGACGTGGCCGCCATCGGCTCGCCCTCGACCTACCGCAGCAACCTCTCCTTCGTCAAGGGTGGCATGGGCATGATGCAGTACTTCACCGCTTTCGGCCCGCAGATCGGGGCCATGCGCGAGAAGTCCGGCACCGTTTCGGCCATCGCGGGCATACTCAAGGCCCCGCTGGATATCCTGGCCGACAAACTGCGCGGCTACCTCGGCCTCTGCGAAGACCTCCTTGAGCGCCCCGAGAAGGTCAAGGCCGCCTGCGAGGCCCTCGCGCCGCACCTGCTGCACGTGGCGCTTTCCGGCGCCGACCCGGCCAAGCTCGTGCCCGTCACCATGTGGATGCACCGAAGCTGCGTGCCCTTCATCAGCCCCGACCACTTCAACGATATCCACTGGCCCACACTGAAGCCCATAATCGAGGGCCTCTGGGCGGCAGGGCACCAGACGCTGTTCTACGCCGAGGGCAAGTGGGGGGCGCATCTGGATTCCTTCGCCGAACTCCCGGCCGGGAGCATCATCTATCACTGCGACCAGGACGACATATTCGACGTCCACAAGAAGATCGGCCATAAGTTCGCACTCAGCGGCGGCGTGCCGAACTTCCTGCTTGGCTATCGATCCGAGCAGGAGGTGAAGGACTGCTGCAAGAAGATCATCGACAACGTGGCCGCCGACGGCGGGTACATCCTCGATGCCAGCGCGATCGTCCAGAACGACGCGAAGGTCGAGAACATCCGCGCCATGACGGACTTCGTCCGCGAGTACGGCGTCTACGGCAGCGACCACCTGCCGGATACCCCGCCGCCGGCGCCGGCTGGGGCAGACACCGTCTGCCGGGGCGAGCACTACGATTTGCCCAAGCCGCCCATGGCCCCCGGCGTATGCTTGCCGTGGGAAGACAAACTCAAGGAGCTTCCACCCATCACCGGCGACGCCGACCTGTGCCGTCAGGTTTGGGAAAACGTCGACGTGCTGGGATACGTGTACATCTGGCAGTGCTTGCTGTCGTTTTAGAAGAATTGACCACAGAGGCACAGAGGCGCTGAGAGATAAAGAAGCAAAGACACAAAGAAGCAAAAACAGAAAGACACAGAGAATAGGGATGTGCTGAAGCCCAGGGATAGCAATCCCTGGGTGGGCACTCTATAGGCGCACAACTCCGTGCGGGGACCGGGGCGGGACCTCCGGCGCGCGGAAACTTGGCGAGGCAGGATGTTCGACCTAATCTTCAAAAAGATATCGCTGGTAATAACCATCGCCGCGGCGGTGGTGTCGTTTCTGCTGGCGATTGAGTTGCTCCGCGCCTACCAGACGCTCCACAACATGCATCCGTGGGCCGGCTACGTGTTCGCCGGCGCGGTGGCGGTGGGGATCGTCTGGCTTGTGGGAAGGTTGATGGGTGGCTGGCGATACCGGCCGCGAACGCTCAAGTGCCCGGCCGTCGGCGACCTCGACGAGGCCGGCGCCGCGGATCTGCGCCGCTACGGCAAGTACCTCCGCAAGTACCTGGCCAGGCTGTCCACAAATGAGTCGCTCAGCGACGAGCATCGCGCCCAGGCCGGGGCCGCGGCGTCGGAGCTT
>JAUWQU010000555.1 GCA_030610965.1 Phycisphaerae bacterium | reverse complement strand
AGACCTGAAGGAACTGGCGGAAAGGCTCGGCTCGCTCGGCGACAAGGCACAGGTGGTAACCGGCTGGGGCCAGGTCGAGAAGGCCCTGTTCGACGGGGCCTCCTACCCGCCATCGGCGATGCGGGAGCACCTGCTGAAATTGGCCGGCGGCGAGTGAAGAAAGACGGAATTTCATCGCGGAGAGAAGAAGAAGAAACAACGGCAGATTGGGATTACGCAGATTAACGAATCAGACTATGCCCTTATCTGTGTAATCCCTTAATCTGTGTAATCCCCTTCTGATGCTTCTTCTTTTGGTTGCGGCCAAAGACGGTGCCGGGCTCTTCGCGATGAATCCTGGGAGATTAAACGTGAAACGTACATTGATGATGCTCGCATTGGTGTCGGCGGCGACAGCCGGGTGCGTCCCGAGCTACCGCGTGGGCAAGGGCGACCTCGACCGCTACTGGCTCCTGACGGACATGGCCACCGGCACCCGGCCCGCGGCCCCCAAGGCGGCTGAGGGGTTCCGCATGCCCACCAGGTGGGTCATCCGCGCCGATGACGACGCAGCCCGTGCCGGCGCGAGCATAACCCGCGCGATGGCCTTGCTCCGCGAAGGGACCGACGAGATCGAGTTCTCCGTCAGCAACGCACACGCCGCGGCGATGGTGAATGTTCTCCAGGACATCCGCGCCGGACTGGACCGGCTGGAGGACATGATCGACACGGCCGGTCGGTCCAGCAAGAACGAATGGGCCGCGGCATTGGCGGCGGCGCTTGTCAAGGCAGAGGCCGTCAGCAGGCCCTTCACGGCCGAGCCGGGCGACCCCGGCCCGGACCCGGGGCAGGCAGCTAAGCCTTCGCCCGCGGCGGCCCAGCCGATGCTGCACATGATCACCATCTACCTGAACGAGCAGGCCCAGGGCGGACTGCTGGGCGAACTGACGACCGCCGAGAAACGCCGCCTCCGCGACGTGCTTGTCGGCGTGATGGTGCAGGTGGGCTTCGAGGTGGCCGGCAAGACCGCGACCAGGCAGGTGCGCCGCGAGGTCGTCGAGATGATGCGCAGTCGAGGCGACCTGCCGACGCTCCAGGCGGACCTGACCGTCCGGCTGACCGAGCGGATCGCCGCCGCCCCGCCCGCGCGCGGGAACGGCAAGCAGCAAATCGTACATGCCGCGCTGAAGTGGGGACCGAAGGTCATCGGGTTTATGGAAGCGTTTCTCAGCCAGTGGGACCGCATGGACAGCATCACCGTCGAGATGTTCGAGCGCCGCGGGCGGACGGCCATTGGCGCTACCATCGCCGCCAAGCCGGGCAAGCCTGTCCGCATCGCCGACGTCGTCACCGGCATGCCGACGATCGTCTTGACCGGCACGACCCGCATCATCGCCCAGCCCGACGCGACCGGCGCCGGCGAGACGGTTGTCTCGTTCGAGTCCGGCAAGCAAGGCGGGGCCGTGGAACTCCGCTACGAGGGGGCCGTCTACGCTATGGTCCGGATGATGGCCATTCCACTTGCCAGCGGCCCGCTGCGCGAAATCCGCCTGTCGCATAGTTCGCCGATCGAAGGCGAGCAACTGGTCAACATCGCCGTCCTGTCCGAAGCCAACGACGACAGGACCGACCCGCGACGAATGATCGTGGTCCAGCACGCCACCGTCAAACGCCTGGTCCGCGAGGCCTTCGACGTCCGCACGGTGACCGAGAAATCCGAAACCGTCGTCAACTACATCACCCCGCGGAAGCGATACACGTACCTGAGGAAAAAAGGCCCCGCCGCCCAGTAGCGCCGCGAGGCCGCGACAAGCCGCCCACTCTGGTTGGAGCCGCAAATGAAGCGTGAATCCCTGCCGTCGATCCTGGTGTGTACGATCCTCGTCTGCGCCGCACTTGCCCAAGCCGCCGAGCCCGCGGCTCAGCCTTCGGGCGAGGCGTGGAAGCGGCACGCTATCGACAATTCATCCCGCGGCGCCGACGGCACGAGGATTCTCGACGTCAACGGCGACGGACTGCCCGACGTCGCCACCGGTTGGGAGGAAGGCGGGGTCGTTCGCGCTTGCCTCCATCCCGGATATGGCAAGGTCCGCGGCAAGTGGCAGGCCGTCACAGTCGGCAAGGTCCCCAGCCTCGAAGACGCCGTCTTCGCCGACCTCGACGGGGACGGCAAGGTCGATGTGATCTCCGCGGCCGAGGGAAGCACCAGGCGCATCTCCATACACTGGGCTCCCGCCGACCGCGCCGCCTACACCGATGCCGACAAGTGGACCACCACCGCCCTGCCGGCCTCGCTGGGTCAGAGCTGGATGTTCATCGTCCCGATCCAACTTGACGGCCGAGACGGACTGGATTTCATCGCCGGCTCGAAAAGCCACGGCGCCTCCATCGGATGGTTCCAGGCGCCGAGCGACCCGCGCGACGTGAAGGCGTGGAAGTATCACAAGCTGCGCGACGCCGGCTGGATCATGTCCATCATCGCGGTTGACATGAACGACGACGGCCGGGAGGACATTCTGTTCTCCGACCGCAAAGGAAAAAACCGAGGCGTCTTCTGGCTCGATAACCCCGGCCCCGGCGATGCACAGGGAAAACCGTGGGCCGTACATACCGTGGGCGCAACCGACAAGGAATGCCTGTTCCTCGACTACGGGGACCTGGACGGCGACGGCCGCCGCGACGTGGTCACCACCGCCAAGCCGCGCGACCTCATCTACTTTCGCCGCAAGGACGCCAAGGGCGAGGCCTGGGAACCGCACGTAATCCCCCTGCCGGCTAATGCCGGGCGGTCCAAGGCGGTGGCCGTGGGCGACATCGACCTCGACTCCAGGGCGGACTTGGTGTTCTCCTGCGAGTCCGCCACGCCTCCGCTCTCGGGCGTGATGTGGATGTCCCGCAAGGGCCCCGCCACGGCCGGTGCGTGGACCGCCCACGACATCTCCGGCCCCGAGGGCGTAAAGTTCGACCTGGTTATCCTCATAGACCTCGACAACGACGGCGACCTGGACATCCTCACCTGCGAGGAAAGGCAAAACCTGGGCGTGTTCTGGTACGAGAACCCAACCCGAGCCGCAGGCGGCCGGTGAACCTGAGCGATGGCATGGTCCCCAAGCCCCTGGAAGTGGTGCCATGCTTCCGGCCGCTGTTGCCGGAAGCATGTTCCAAGTGCGATCTTGGCAGGACAAGATCACGGTAAACCCGCAACGCCAAGGGAACATGCTTCCGCAAACGCCCGCGGAAGCATGGCACCGCGGCCCTACTGCTGCTGGGGCTTCTTCTTGTCGGCCTTCTTCTTCGGCTTCGGCTTGGCTTTGCCGCCGCGGCCCTGGCGGGTCTTGGCCTGGAGCTCTGTCTCGTTGCCCTTGTCGCCCTGCTGGGCCATCCAGGCGTCGAGGCGTCGGGCCAGGTCGGCCTTGATCTTCGCGGCGGCTGGGTTCGCGGCGATGTTGTTGAGCTCGTAGGGGTCCTTGGTAACGTCGTAGAGTTCCTCGGCCGGGCGATGGGTGTAGAGGCGGACAAGCCTGGCGGCGGCGGGGTCGGTCCTGGCCTTTTCCACGTAACTCGCCCAGTAGATGCCCTTCGACCTGCCATCGCTGACGATGTTCCGGAAGGGCGGCTCGTGATTCAGATTGCGGATGTACTTGTGCGTTTCGCTTCGGATCGAGCGGATGGGGTAGCACTCGGAGCCGCTGATGATTCCCCTGGTCGTGTGTACGCCGTAGACGTACTCGTCGTGCT
>JAUWQU010000620.1 GCA_030610965.1 Phycisphaerae bacterium | reverse complement strand
CCCACAGTTCCTCATTGTCGCCGCGCTTGCGGGCCATGAAACGCATGCCCCCCTCCACGACCAACGCGTGCCGGATCGTCCGGTCGGTCCGGTTGCACTCCGCAAGCAGGGCGCACGCCTCATCCCGCGGGGGCATGTCCGGTGCTGTCATGGGTTGTTCCTTTCACTGCTTTTTCACGGGGTCCGTGAGACGTCCGCGCTGCCACTCCGCGCCCGCATGCTAATACCATCCCCGATAAGTTACTGCGCTATCGCATAATCAGCTCGACAGACGGATTGGATGGTTGCGGGGTCGCATGCGGACGCTTGCCACGCGGTCATCGCAGCGTCTTCCAATGCGGCGTAGTCATCGAAGGCTCGGTTGGCCCAGTAGTGGCTACGCAGATAGTGCCACAGATTCTCCATTGGATTCAGTTCCGGCGAGTACGGCGGCAACGGGATGATCGTGATATTCTCGGGGACCACGAGATCCTTGCCTGTGTGGAAGCCGGCTTGATCCCAGACCATGACGGCATGCACCCCATCGGGCAGTTGCTGGGAGACCTGTTCGAGGAACAGATTGATAATGGGGATGTTGATATAGGGTGAGAGCATCCCCACGGCGTGGCCGGTTCGTGGGCAGGCTGTGCCAATGACGTACAGCCAATCATATCGGGTCTGGCGAACGGCGTGGAATCGCTCGCCTCGCTTGGCCCATCCCCGAGCCAGTCCGCCGCGGCGGACTGCCCAAAGCGGGCTTCATCTTGGAAGTAGACCTCTACCCGCTGGTTGGGGTGATCTCGGATGATCTCCGCCAGCCTGGGGGGGAACTTTTTTTAAATTGTGCCTGCGTCGCAGGGTCGGACTTCTCATGCCGCGGGCGAGGCGCCAGGTACGAGAACCCCATTCGCCTCAGCCAATCGTACAAGCCCGTCAACGAGTACAGCACGCCGTAGTCTCGTTCGATCAAGTCGCGAATGGCCGGGGCGGTGAATACGCTGACGGGGTCCGCTTCGGTTGGCCCAGCCTCGATGCGACGTCGGATCTCATGCTCGATGGTGGCCGACAACTTGGTGGGCGCTCCGCTGCGAGGCCGATCGAGCAACGCGCCCAATCCGCCGGCGTTGTACTTGGCCGCCCAGGTCTGGACCGTTCGTCGCGCAGCGCCGGTAATCTCCATGATCTCTGAACAGGTGCGGCCCCGCCGGGCCAACCACACGCCTTGGATGCGACGCGCCATCCGAACTTCAGTCTCCATGCGATAGCGTGTGTAGAGTTCCTCGATGGTGTGATGTGGTTGAATGTTCATGGTGGCCTCCTTGCCAAAGCGGAACAATGTCCATCACCATGAACTCCATCGGCTACATCGACGCGAGCGCATTAAGTTAACGTGTGTGGTATGATTGGGTCGGCGTACGATGGCGCCGGAGAAGCCCCGAAGATGTTCTCTCCGTCTGCAAGTGTTTTTTGGATGTAGTTTTCAACAGGCTTCTCCTCGGTTGGGTTCACTTCAGGGCGAGAACCCAAGACCCGTGGCGGGTCTGGTTTTGGGTGTGGATGGACTCGTTGTAGCTGGTTCGCGTCTGCCACATTTTCCAGATGATCTTCAGCCACCGCTGTCCCAGGCACCGCAGGGCCGTTGCGTGGGACATGCCTTGTTCCCTCTTGCGATCGTAGTAGACCTGAGCCCAAACGCATTGCCCACGGCTGTGGTCGGCCAGGAAGTTAACCGCCGCGCGGAGATGCTTGTTGCAGGACTGGCGGAACTGAACGTAGCGGCTCTTACCGCTCTGCTTGGTCACCGGCGCCGTGCCGGCGTACGTCTGCAAGCTCTGGGCGTTTTCAAAACGATCGCGGATGCTCCCGATCTCGGCCGCCAGGCGAGGGGCGGTCTTGTCCCCGGCCCCCGGCAGCGAGCCGAAGATGTCACGGTCAGGATGCCGTGCAAACAACGCCTCGATGGCTTGGCGGTACTCCATCAGATGCTTGGCCAGGACCTTCAGTTGTCCCACCACCGCCACCGCCAGGCGGCTCTTGGCGCTGGTGACGGCCGGCGTGCCGCAGAACTGGTCGGCCCGGGCGAAGATCTCCAAGCGGCGCTGATACCCGTCGGGGCGGGCCAGTTTGTGCGTGTGGAGGAACTTCTCCCACCGTCGCTTGCCGGCCGAGGCGAGCTTGCCCGACGTGGGGAATACTTCCACGAAGGACCAGGCGCTGGGACAGGTCCACTTGTCGAAGGCTTCCAACGCGGCGGGATAATACTCGTGCAGGGCAGCCTTGAGCTGAAGGACCAGCGCCGTACGCTGTTGGATCAAGGCGACCTCATCGCGACACAGCAAACGCAACTCCTGTGTCAGGGGATCGTCCGGAGCCAGTTCTCTCCAGCCGTGGCCGTCGGTCCGCAAGGCGTCGCCGAAGCTCCAGGCGTCGAGGCGGTCGGTCTTGGTCCCGGCGGGGCTTTTGCGATCCCGGTAGCGTTGGGCGGCCTTGGGATTGAGCGGGTAGACGCGGCAGCCCATCTCCAGAAGCCGTTCGACGGCCGGTCCGTTGCAGGTCTCCACGGTCACCGCCACCTTGCCCAGATCGGCCCCGACGCGATCGACCAAACTCTGCTTGAGCTTGGCCCAGCCGTCGGCGGAGTCCTGGATGGCCTGGTCCAGGACGATGCGTCCGTCGTGATCGAGCCCGACGACGTCGTGGTCGTCCATGGCCCAGTCGAAGCCCAGGAACAGTTGAAACTGCGCGGCGAATTCTTGCGGATCGATGACAGTCATACGGCCTCCTATCCGTCCCGAACGCCCGCCTGTGGCCGGTCGACCTGATACGGAGCCTTCATGAGGCGGAGTTCTCTTAGACCTCTGCACAGGAACCACAGCGCGGACCGATGATCTTCGGGTAACCCTCGAAGGGTCAGGGGCGAATGACCGTGTCCGCGCCGCGGCGTCGGGACTCTCGGCAGCCATCTTACCAACAGGCCCTGGCTCGGCTACCGCCGAGTTATCCACAATCCTGCTTCGACGGCTCCGCCTCGGCCGCTTCGCAGGCTTAGGCATAACGTCGGGAAGGGTATCAGGGGCGAAGGCCTTTGGTTGGCCGGATTTCGGTGAGTTCAATCGAACCGGGGCGTAAGCCGTAGGCTGCGGCAGAGTCCCAAAGGGACGCCGCCGCACCTTTGCGATTCCCGGCAGATAAGCGGTCTCCGGCCGACGCGAAGGTGCGGCGGCGCTGCGCTCTGCCGCAGCCTATGACTTTCTTCACCAGCGGAAACACGTACCCCTGCGGAAGACCGACCCCTGAAAGACAGGCCTGAAATGTGCAATACCTAGACAGCCGAGGTATTGCACATATCTGCACGACCCACCTTTATGCGGGCATGAGTGCTTCATGCC
>JAUWQU010000139.1 GCA_030610965.1 Phycisphaerae bacterium | reverse complement strand
AAGCGCCTCCTCGATATGCGCCCTGCGCCACGCCAAGATGCCGCTTAGCGAGAGCGATGCGGCGTTCGCCGGGTCGCTCCGCAGCAGTTCCGCCAGGTGCTTGCCGGCCGATTCGTACTCCTTGGCCTCGATCAAATAGCGGATGAGTTCCTTGGCGCCGCCGACATTTTCGGGTCGCAAACGGACGAAGTTGCTCATGACGTTGGCGGCATCGCTCCACTTGGCCTGGGCCGCCCAGAACCGCGCCAGCCCCAGGTGCCCGCGCGGGTTCTTGGGGTCGGCGGTGATGGCGTTTTCCAGGTAGACCTTCGCCTCGTTCGGCGCGGCCCTGGTCAGCAACTCGGCATAAAGCACTCGCACGGCGACGGGATCATCATGGTCGCGAAGCATCGGTTCCATGATCTCCGCGATATCGTTCATGCGGTTGGAGCGCAGGTAGAAGTTGCACAGCACGCGGGCGCCCTGGATCTTGTTTTTGGTCTTCTGGTAGAACGAAACGTACATGTTCTCGGCGTCGGCAATCCGCTTGACTCGCTCGTAGAGCACGGCGAGGCCGAGGATATTCCGCACGTCGTTTGGGCGCTGTTTGGCGACCCGCTCCCGCTTAACGATGAGGTCTTCCGGATTGGTGGTCTCTTGTTCGATCTCCAGCTTCCGCTCGCGAACGTAGGTGCCGTTGGGCGCCAGGCGATACGCCGCGGCGATGTACCCGCGGTGCTCGCTTTCCTTGCCCTGGGCGCGTGTCACCTTGGCCAGGCCGATCAGGGCGGGCACGAAGCTCGGGTCGTTGTCGTAGACGATCTTGAAGGCATCGTAGGCCTGATCGAAGAAGCGCTTTGCCATGTAGGCCTCGCCAAGCAGGGTGCGGACGCCCTTGGAGTCGGGTTTGTCCTTGAGGACGTCCAAGGCCAAGGTGATTACTTTGTCGGAGTCCCTTTGGACCTGGGCGAGGCGCATCTCGTACTTTCGGCCGTTGCAGCCGTCGAGGTTCGCCTTGCGTGCCCGGGCAATGCAATCGTCGGCCAGTTCCCAGTCGGCATGGCGTATGGCGTAGCTGAGCATGCGGTTGACGACGGAAGCGTCATCCGGCGCGATCTTCGACGCCTCCTTCAGGAACCGGAGATAGTCCGCGTCCTTTTCCCGGCCGAACGACGCCGCCACTGCCGCCTTCTCCAACTCCCGCTGCGGCGAGGGGTATTCATCGGCGATTTCGAGGAGGATCTCGTACTGCTTGGCGCGGTCATTCTCGCGCAACAGCAGCTTGCGGGCCACGATCGTCTTGTCGTCCGGGCGGACCTTTATCGCGTCTTCGACGATCTTCTCGGCTTCGTCGAGCCTCCCGGCCGACCTGTACATGCTGAAGAGGCGGGAGAAGACATTCTTGTCGGCGGGAACCTTGGCGTAGATTTGTTCGACGTACTTGATCGCGTCGTCGGGCCGGCCGTCCAGCCACATGCCGCTGGCGCGGTCAAGAAGCAGGGCGACCGTGCGAGCGTCGGGCGTGACGTTGGGAGGCAAAGTCGGCAGTTCGCCCTGCACGGCGGAGATGAGCGTCTTCATGTTAATCGCGGCGACGTTGTTGGGATCCACCTGCAGAACCATGGTGGCCAGGTGATCGGCTTTCTCGAAATCCTTGTAGCGAACCAGCAGCCTGGCCTTGGCCATCAGGGCCGTAACGTTCCTCTGCTGGCCGGGGACGCTCAACAGGCGATTGAGAATCTCGTCCGCCTTGCCCGGCAGGCGTTGACGGAGGTAGATGTTGATCAGCAGGTTGGCGACCTTGAGGTCGAAGCCGGGGGATTCCCTGTAGGTCTTCTCGAGGTCCTTGGTGGCGTCGGCCGTCCGGCCCTCGGCCAGGGCGATGCGCCCGGTGAGCCTGGACCGCTTGGGCCCGGTGAGCCCGGACCGCTTGGGCCCGACCGAGACGATCTGGAAGCACTCCTTGACCTGCGCCAGGAGCTTCTCGCGGTCATCGCTGCCGGCCTCGATCATGTCCAGCAGAATGTTGGCCTTGAGATAGACAAGTTCGTCCCGGCCGGAGGGCCGCCTCGAGCGCTGGTCCGACGGTTGGGTGTCCGTAACCGCATCCTGGGCCAACAGGCCCTTTTCCAGCACCGCAAGGGCCTCGGCGTACTTGCGCTCGTTGCTCAACATCTGCGACTTGCCAATGTACGGCCGAATGTCGTCCAGAGAAGCCTCCATCGCCCTGTCCAGCGCTTCCATGGCCTTCAGTTTTTCCCTGATCGCCGAGTAGTAGTCAGCCAGAGCGAGGTTGCCCAGCACGGGGTCCTTTTCGACGGCAAGGGCAAGTTGCTTCTGGGCATCCTCGGTGCGCTTTTGCCTGCGAAGGTATCCGGAGTAGCGAACCAGCAGGTTCGCGTCTTCGGGGCTGGCCTCTATGGCCTTCTTGAATATCTGGTCGATCTGGTCCTCGTTGCCCCCCAGGCGCCTGAGGAAACTGACCAGCCCCATCCGGTACATGGGCTCCTTGTCATCAAGCTCGATGGCCTTTTCGAGGTCGGCCCGGGCCTCCTTGGCCATATCGCCGGGGGCCTCTGGGGTGACCAGCGTGCCCTTGGCCGAGCCCCGGCGGAAGTACGTCTTGGCGTCGTCGGGCTTGAGCTTGATAAGCGCGTCGGCTTCCTTGATGAAAAAGTTCCAGTCGGGTTTTTCCTGGCGGGCCTGGCGACTGACGTTGTAATTCCAGAAAAAATCGGTGAGGAACTCCTGGGCGGGCACATACTTGGCGTCAACCAGCAGCGCCTTTCTCGCCAGGCCGATCGATTTGTTGAATCGCTCGCCCCGCTGCGTCTGGCTCAGGCTGTTGCCGTCCGAGGCCCATTTGAGGTTGAAATCCGCAACTTCCATGTAGAAGTCCGGCAACTTGGTCGACTTGCTGGAAGCGCCCGCCCTAAGCGCGTCGTCGAACGCCTCGTCGGCGTCTAGGAATTCGCCGGCCTTGAAGTGCTGCCTGCCCTGCTTCATCAACTCTGTGGGGTCCTGAGGGAACCAGCGGTTGTACAAGCTCCCACCCTTGCTGAGCAACACCGTAACGACCAAGGCGATCACCAATGCCCCCATGCAGGCCAGCAGGATCGCCACACGCTTATTGAGTTTCTTCCGTCTTGCCATCGAATTTCAACCTGATATCAGGAACCTGACTGCGTCTTGCCATCGCCGGAGTCGAGCTTCGCGACGTCCTGGGGCATCGGCAGCATCTTGAGCACATGAGGCATGAAATGCTTCACGAAGTCTTCCGCGGCCGGGTCGGCCTCGGCCGGGTCGGGCAAACTATAGGTCAGCCCACGGTCCGTCCTCTGCACAACCGGCGCCGGGGCGAACTGGATCTTGGCGAAATACGCGTGCCTCACGAACAGGCTGCCCAGCGCCAACCTCACTTCGTTGCGGCTGGTTGCAGGCGAGCCGTTAAGGCTGAAGATGTAGTACTGAACGAACTGGCTGATCGCCGCGCCACTGTTGTCGGTCTGCTGGAAGAGGGCTCGCTGGAACGCCGGCGGGCTCGTGCCCCAGGGAGCTTCCGCGCCGACGATGGCTACGGGCAGTGGGGTTGTTCCGACCCACTTGGCCCCTGAGGCCTGTATGCATATTTCCGGCACGTGCGGCACGAGGTCCACGCCGCCGGTGTAGTAATACACCTCCAGCCGCCAGTAGCGAAGGGGATCGCCCGGCGGCTTGCGGTTGTCGCGGTACGTGCGGATCGTAAACCAGTTGCTGCGGCGAAGGGGCAGATTCCCCTCGTCGGTAGGCGTGCCGATCCCCAGCGATTCCATGAGGTCGCCAGGCAGGTCGTAGTCGCCCTCGCCGTCGGGCCGGCCGTCTTTCACGAAGTCCTGCTTCTCCCGGTCGAAGTCGATCTCGCCGTCGGCGCTGACGAACTCGTAGGGCCCCATCCGGTCCGGCATGGCGGTCATGATAAACTTGTCGTTGACATCCACCGCCACCGGCCAGGGGACCGGGGACTTCTCGGTTACCAGGTGCATGGCCTCGACGATGGCGCTCCACCCCGCAGCCGCCAGCAGCAGGATCACCACGGCGACCAGGAAGTTGGCGTTGCCCAGCGTCCTGGCAACGAACCGCCCCGCGCCTTTGGGGGCGGCGGCGTCTTGCGATGTGTCGCTCATGTCCGGGCTCCACCGGTAAGGGCCGAGCCGTCCTTGGCGCTACTGGGCAATCCTTTGTCGTACCCGTCTTTCTCCTCTTCCTCATCCGCCACGAACAGGCTTTGCAGAAGCCAACTCAGCCCCCACAGCATCAGCAGCGCCGGGATCAGCATCAGCATGCCGGTAAACGAATGCATGAAGTCCTTGCCGAACTCCGGCTTGTCCTGCACGTAGGCCGTGCTGGTGATTACCACTCGCAGCACGTTGCAGGCCACGGCAATGGGCACACCCATCAATACGAGCGTGACCCGCTGCCAGATCGGTTTATCGTCAAGATATGCCATCGCCACGCCCAAGGCCATGAAGGCCACGAGCATACGAACTCCGCTGCACGCCTCGGCGACCGTCAGATGACGCGTCACGCCGGAGACGCTCACAAGCGTCAGTTCGCTCGCCTTGACGACGATGTCGACCCCGCAGAGCTTGAGGACAGCCCCGCTGGCCATGGCGGCAAGGTTCTGAAGCGGCAGCGCGATCTGCTCGTAGGTGGTTCCCGCCAGCGGCATGGCGAAGACAAGGAACGCAATAGGGACCCAGGCCACACGGAGCACTCGGGGCCCGGCCAGGTATAGCACCAGACCCATGATCACGGGGATGATCCCCAGATGGCTTGGCCAGTAGCTCCTATAAATGGTCTGGTAAGTGTAGACGCCGCCCATGACTATCAGGATGCCCGCCAGCATCAGCCCCAGGCCCCAGAAGCAGGTCCGGCGTTTGGCCATGAACAGCTCATCCCGCCGGCTGTAGAGGAAATAGATGCTGAACAGCGGGATCAGGAACCCGTGGGACCAGTTGGGGTTGTCCATCCAGGTCCGCACCATGATCCTCAACTGCCAGAAGTTCAGCCAGACCAGCAGTCCGGCCAGTATGGCAATCCGCGCGCAGGTTTCCGGCGGGAAACTCTGGCCAAATGTCAGCGCGGGTGTCTCCGCGACCATTTCCGCCAGAGATCCCTCGGATGCCTTGCCGGTGTCATGACCATTCTTGTCGTTCATACGTATCCAAGGCTGCGCTGTCGTCCTGCAAGACTACCATCGGGTAAATCGCCTGCTGGTTGGAGTAAAAGCCCGAGGATCGGCGAAATTGCGGTCGTAGATGAACCCGAAGCCATAGGTCATCCGGAAGGCGTTTCGAATGACGGCGTAGAACGATGCCCGCACGTCGGTGCCGACGGCGAGCACGTCGTTGGGCTTGAGGAACACGTCCGGATCCTGGCCCCTGAAAATCGCCTGGAGGTCCACCGGAATGAACTGCTCCTGGTTGCCTCCGATCCGCCGGATCAGCAGGCTGTTCTCCGGCCAACCGATCCCACCGATATTGCCCGCGGCCGCGACCGCCATCTTCAGCGTGATCTGCCGGCCTGTCAGCGAGTAAACGCCCGGACGAAGGACTTCGCCCATGATGTAGAACTCGCCGACGTCCAGGGACGGCACGTGAACGATGTCGCTGTCCCGCATGACGATGTTCATCCGCGGGTCGCCGTCGCGAAGCTGGTTGAGGTTGATGGCGACTATCCGGGCCATGTCGGACTTGTCGACCTTCCTCCAGCCGAAGGGATCCGCGGCTGACTTGCCGTCGCCCGGCTGCGCCTGGGCGGCCGAAGAGCCCGTGCCGGTATCGCTCTGGACCTCGATCCACTTGCCGGCCGAGTAAATCCACTTCGCCCCGCCGACCGGCGCGGTGGTCGTGTCCTGCGCCGCCGGGGCGCTGGCTGCGCCGCCGGTGCCGGCGGTCTCGGAGAAAGCTATCATCGAGGGCTTCGCCGGGTCATCGGGCTGCGCAGCTGGCTTGGTGGTCGCGCCCGGCAGCAGGCTTTCCAGGGCCTCGCCGAGTTCGCGAAGCGCCTTGTCGGCGTCTTCTGCGGTCCCGTTGCCCGGAGCGGTCGTGGGGAGCTCGGTGCCGGTGCCGGCGGGAGTTTCCTTCGGCTCGGGCGGCAAGGTGATTTGCCCGCCGGCCGCACCCCCAGGCGTTCTCGCCCCGGGGATTCGCGCCGCCGCCTGCGGGCGGATGACGTAGAGGTACTTGATGTTAACCTGCGACACGCCGCCGGCAAGCGCGATAGCCTCGAGCAGGCGCATGTCCTTGCTGATGATGCTGTACGTGCCGGGCCTGGCCACGGCGCCGATGACCGAGAACGTGTTCTGCCTCTGTGCGGCGACGGTCACGGAAATCGTGGGGTTGCGAAGGATGTCGGGGCTGTACTTGCTGATGATGACGTCCTTCAGCTCCTCCTTGGTGTGCTTCTCGGCCTTGATGCGCTCGGAAAGCAGGGGCAGGTCGATGTAGCCGCTGTCGGAAACCTGGCGCCGCAGGACGGTCTCGAGGCCCTCGTTGAACAGGTCGAGAATCGAGACGTCAACGATGTCGGTCGGCCCGATGACGTAGTCCTCATCCGTGTAGGACCAGTCACCCTCGCGAGGGAACGTGGCGTTGGGCAGGACATCCCGCGATCGGTCCGTCGGGCCGATACTGCCGAGAATCGGATTGATCGGCGAGCCGGAGACCGGAGCGATGAGCTTGTCCGGCGACAAGAATCGCGACAGGTCGGTCTTCCACCATTCGGATGGGTTGGAGCATCCGACGGCCAAAATGAGTGATGCTGCACACACCACATCCATGAGGCATCTCTTGTTCATCCTTGTATTCACGGCAGACCTTTCCTGACGATCGCCAAAGGGTTCGGCCGACTCACGCGCGGATCATTCAATGACAGGCAACGCTGCCCGCGCGGCCTTCCGTGCCGCGCGATATCCAATAAGGCAACGATGTCGCGTGTGCAGGCCAAGCCCAGTTTTCCGGAAGCTGTCGAATCGGTACTTTCCAGCACCGCTAAGTCTAAGGTTCCGGACAGGCTTGTCAAGCACAACAAATAGCCGAAAACCGCTTGCGCAAATCGGCGCAATCGGCCTATGGCCGCAAGACATATCGGCCAGGATGGGACCTCTCTTAACTGCCTGCCTGCTCTTGAGGCGAAGATGCTCCGAAACCGGCGTCGCGCCTCGCGGGGCAACCCGCCTCTTTCGTACGCACGGCAAGGGCCGCGGATCGCGAATTGTCAGGAAAATCTCCCGCCGACTGCTCACCGAGCCGGCGAAGGCCCCTGCCGCCCCGAGACCTCGATAGCCATCGGCCTGCTGCAAACTCCCTCCAGCCGGAACAGCACCGATCCGTTCGCGCAGCGAACCACCGAGCGGATCGCAAGCCCCTCAATGCTGACGCTTACCCCGGCCGAGAACGGACCGGCCACCACGAACACCGGATTCAGCACCCCCCCGGCCGGGGGGGCCAGCACGAAACGGCACTGCCCGCCGCGGGCCCCAAGGTAGTAGCAGCCCTGCGACTCGTCGAAGCCGTCGCGGTCGCCATCTCCGGGGGCCCAGGCGCTGCCGGCGGCGATCGATGGCCGTAACTTGGCTGGATGCAGGTAGTTATCCGCCGCGAGCAGCCCGGCCTCACCCGGCGGGGCCAGCAGATACCGCCACCGCCCCACCTCGCCGGCGAACTCGCTGACGATCAGCTTCCGCCCGGTCGAGCCGCCGTGAAAGGCCGCGTCGGTCGAGGTGAAGATGCCTACCGCCTCGATCTCCGGGCCGCCGGCGTTGTTCAGAACGCCCTGAGCCACGCACCGGCCGTCGGCGTAGATGGTGTACTCCCAGCGGATTTGCCTGACCGCCATCGAGGCCCATTGCCCGGAGCGGGACGGAAAATACCACGTGCTCGCCAAGCGGATGCGGATCGCGTTGTGCTCCAGCAGCTCAAGTTGCCCGAGGCGACGGCTGCCCATGGGGGCCAGGCTCTCGCCGCTTTCCGGCAGCTTCTCGCCCGTACCGGCCAGGCGGAGGTCGGCCTGGAGCCAGCCCATCCGCCAGAGCCCGTCCGGGCCCTGCTCGATTTTCACCGGCTCGCGATAGTGCGGCAGCGTCAGCGTGTAGTCCAG
>JAUWQU010000723.1 GCA_030610965.1 Phycisphaerae bacterium | reverse complement strand
GGCTCGCGATGAGCGATAGCGCCACCACCAACCCCGCGGGCAGCCTCGCCGCCGGCCTTAAGGACAAGGCCAGCCACGAGAGCCAGTGGGCCCTCATCCGCCGACGCTTCGTGCGACACAAGCTCGCCGTCGTCGGCCTGCTCATACTCGCGGTATTGTACACGCTGGCGATCTGCGCGGAGTTCTTCGCGCCGTACCCGTCCCAATGGCGCGACCTCGGACACGCATACTGCCCGCCCCAGCCGCCGCGATGGAGCAGCGAGCACGGCTTGCACGTCTACGCCGTCCACCGCACGATCGACCCGATCACCTTCAAACGCGTATACCACGAGGACGCAAACGACATCATCCAGCTCGGCTTCGGCGTCCGCGGCGACGCGACAGAGCTTTGGGGCCTCATCCCGATGCGGATGCGGTTCTTCGGCGTCGACCGCGACACCTACAAGGCCCCGGCCGTGGAGACCTCATCCGTCACCAGCAGGCCGGCGGGGCTGCCGACGTTCTATCTGCTGGGGGCCGACAAGTACGGCCGGGATATCTTCAGCCGCATCATCTACGGCTCGCGAATATCGCTGTCGATCGGCCTGGTGGCCATCGTGGTCACGTTTATCCTGGGCCTGACCATAGGCGGGATCAGCGGATACGTCGGCGGCGCGCTCGATACGCTCATCCAGCGCCTTATCGAGATCCTCAACTCGTTCCCCGCCCTGCCGCTCTGGCTTGCGCTGGGGGCGATTATGCCCTCGGACTGGCCTCCCCTGTGGGTCTATTTCGGCATAACCATCGTGCTGAGCCTGCTGGGCTGGACCGGCCTGGCCCGCGTGGTGCGTGGCAAACTGCTGAGCCTCCGCGAGGAGGACTACGCCGTGGCCGCCAAACTGCTCGGCGCCAGCCATGGCCGCATAATCTTCCGCCACCTGCTGCCGGGCTTCACCAGTCACATTATCGTCTCGCTGACGCTGAGCGTGCCGGGGATGATCCTCGGCGAGACCAGCCTGAGCTTCCTCGGCCTGGGCCTGCGCCCGCCGGTGGTGAGCTGGGGCGTGATGCTCCAGGACTGCATGAACATGCAGGTCCTGGCCAACTACCCCTGGCTGCTGCTGCCGGTGGTATTCATCATCCTGGCAGTGCTGAGCTGCAACTTCGTAGGCGACGGCCTGCGAGACGCGGCCGACCCGTATTCGGCGAGATAGGAGAAGAAGGTAGTAGGTAATAGGTAGTAGGTAGTAGCGAGAAGACGAAGAAGGAGGAGAAGAAGAAGAAGAAGGAGGAGAAGAAGAAGAGAAAGAAACAGCGTCTCTCGCGGAGGACGCCGAGAGCAAGAGAACGGGAAAGAAAGAAGAAAAGACGGGATGGAGATTACATGGATTTCGGGATTATATGGATATGAGAAGAAGACAGAATGCCGCGCTTCTATCCATGCTGCTTTATCCATGTAATCCCGTAATCTATGTAATCCCCCTCTAATGCTTCTTCTTTCTTCAGCGGCCCCTGCGATGAAGACACGAGCACGAATAGAATGATCGACAGCACCCAGGACAATCTGCTGGAAGTGACGGACCTCAAGACGTACTTCTACGTCGACGGCAAGGAGATTCGCGCCGTGGACGGGGCGTCGTTTGTCATGCCTCGCGGGCGGATACTCGCCATTGTCGGCGAGAGCGGCTGCGGCAAGAGCGTCACGGCCTACTCGGTGCTGCGGCTTATCCAGAAGCCAGGCAAGATCGTCAGCGGGAAGATCGTCCTCAAGCCCCGCGACGGCAAGCCCATCGACATCACCGCGCTGTCGGAGACCGACGACATGCTCTTTCACGTCCGCGGCGGCGTGGCGAGCATGATCTTCCAGGAGCCCATGACGGCCCTGAGCCCCGTCCACACCATCGGCAACCAGATCTGCGAGGCGATCCTTCTTCATCAGGACGTTTCGAAAAAGCAGGCCGCGGAAATCGCCGCCGCCATGCTGGCCAAGGTGGGCATCCCCAGCGCAAGAGCCAGGCTCAAGCAGTACCCCCACGAGATGTCAGGCGGGATGCGCCAGCGGGTAGTCATCGCCATGGCGCTTGTTTGCAACCCCGAACTGCTGATAGCCGACGAGCCGACGACCGCACTGGACGTTACGATCCAGGCACAGATACTCTCGCTCATCAAGGACCTCCAGAAGGACCTCGGCACCAGCGTGCTGCTGATTACGCACGACCTCGGCGTCGTCGCCCAGACCGCCGAGGAAGTGGCCGTGATGTACCTCGGGCGGATCATCGAGCAATCGGACGTCCGCGCGGTGCTCAAGGACCCGCGCCACCCGTACACGCGAGGCCTGCTGCACTCGCTGCCGAGCCTCAGCAAACAGGGCCAGCGCCTGCCGAGCATCGCGGGCACCGTGCCCTCGCTTGCCGAACTGCCGCCCGGTTGCCCGTTCCACCCGCGCTGCCCGTACGCCAAGCGAGGCCTGTGCGACATGGGAGGCCCGCCGCCAATGGAACCCATGTCCGACGGCCGGGCCGTCGCCTGCCTCCGCGCCGAGGACATCTGGCGAGGCGAGGCGACCGCGAGCAAGGAGGTGCCGGCATGATCGACAGCACTAACCTTCTCGATGTCCGCAATCTCCGCAAGTTCTTCCCAATACGCAGCAAGGGCTTGTTTCGCAGGCGGATTGCCACCATCAAAGCCGTCAACGACGTCAGCTTCACGCTTCGCGCGGGCCAGACGCTGGGGCTCGTCGGCGAGAGCGGCTGCGGAAAGACCACCTGTGCCCGCACCATCCTGCGGGCGCTCGAGCCCACGGGCGGGAAGGTGCTGCTGGCCCGCAGCCCCGGCCAGGTCGACCTGGCGCGCCTGGCCCCGCGCCAGCTCAAGCCGCGCCGCACCGAGATGCAGATGATCTTCCAGG
>JAUWQU010000343.1 GCA_030610965.1 Phycisphaerae bacterium | reverse complement strand
AGCATGAGAAGGGGGTGCTGGTCACTAATCCGCTGGAGTACCCCTTCACGGTCGACTTCGAGTTGGAGGACGCCGTCTCGCCGAGCGGGGGTGGGCTGTTGACGATCACCGCCACCGCGGAACCCGGCGGCCTTGATAAGTACCTGACCATCGACGCCGAGGGCCTCTTTCAGACCGACCTGTTTGTCGAGGATGGGCTTACCGACCAACGGGTCGAGGTCGAGATCACGTTGACTCGCGAGCAGATCGCGGCCCTGGCAGCCGACGGGCAGATCGTCTTCACCTTGATCCCATCCGAATCCGTCATCGAGCAGGGCGCCCTCTACGTCATGATGGAGTTGACCTACGGCGCCGGCGGCGGGACGGGCGACTTCTATCAGTTCGACATGGCTGCCGAACAGTCCGCCAGCCTGTCGCTGGTCGGCTCCGAGGCGAGCGAGCTGACGATGACGGTCTACGACGCCGCCGGGGTAGAGTTGGCCGTCGGGCAGGTCGGTACCGACGGGGCTGTGGCGGTGGAGCACTTGCTCGCCACGTCCGACGGGTCGTACTACGTGTGCATCAGCGGCAGCGGCGACTACGAACTGGTGGTCAACCGCAACGCCGCGACGGACCTGGCCGGCAACGACAGCCTCGTATTGGCCCAGCAGATCGAGAGCAGCCCGCTGGCCGGGCGGCAATGGGTAATCGGCGAGATCGACGACGGCGAGACGGACTTCTATGCCGTCCAGGTCGGTGGGGGCAAATGGCTCGACGTCCGCACCTACACGCCCGACAGCGAGGCCGGCCCCAATGCGCTCGAACCGATCATCAACATCTACGATGCCGACGGGAACCTGGTCGCCACCGGCAGCGGCCGAATGGTCCGCTACCGCGTGCCCAGCGGGGCCGGCGAAACGTACTACGTGGAAGTGGTCGGCGGCGGATCGACCGAGGGCGACTACGTTCTGTCGCTGAAAGTGGCGGGCAGCCAGGCCAAGGGAGAGAAGATGGACGCGGCCGGCCTGAAAGGCCCGCAGACCCCGCTCGGCCGCGCCCTCGGCCGTCGCGGGAATTGACCAACGCAGCAAAGAGGCGGTCGACGCTCTAATCGAGCAGCTTGTAATCGGGGTGCCTCGCAGATGTGGAATCCGAGGGTGGAGAACCCTTTCCCCCAAGCCGAAAGAAACCGCCTGCCGCCAGGCGTCCGAGCAGCCCAAGCGGTGACCGGCCCCCGTGCGGGCGCGGCGAGCAGCATATGTCCCCAGATATTCACCTTGTTTAATATCTTAAGGACCCCAACTGTCCGAATATCCTCCCCGGATATCCCTTGTCGATCTCCCGGACCGCGATACAATTGTTGAAGTGGCCCGGGTGGTCGTGGGCGCGAGTTCGTCTGATGGGACATGTCGGTCGGCTTCTTACGCATGGGAGATATCGGATGAAACATAACGCATGTATGGCCGTGCTGGCGGTGATGTTCTTCGCGGCAGCGTTGCCGGCCGCGGAGCCCGGCGGGGGCGACGAGAATGCGCCGACCCCCGAGCAGTTGGCCCAGTACGAGAGAGGCCTGGAGCTGAAGGCACGTGAGGCCGAGCTGGAGCACAAGCAGAGCCTGCGCGAGCTGGAACTGGAGGAACGCAGGATCGATATCGAGCGCCAGCGGCGCGGCGCCTCAACACGGCACAACGGCGGTGGCGGCGCGGTCCTCCTGTTTATCCTCGTCGTCAACATCCTGGTGACGGTCTGGGTCTACAAAGACATGCGCGAGCAGAAGATCGGCCGGGCCCTCTGGGTGCCGATCGTCCTGATGGCGGGCATCCTCGGCGCGATTCTCTACGCCATCGTCCGCGTCGCGGACACGCGCTCCAAGCCCACAGAGTCGGCGGACGGAGCCGGCGACGATGATAATGTTCGCCGCCGGCGGAAGTAGCCGGCCATCTGGCCATCAATAGGCCTCAGGCGTGACGGGCGACCCGGGAACCGCAAGATCGCCACGAACGCGGCCACGGGCTATCCGGCCAGCATCGTGACGGGCGGCGCGCGAAAGATCAAGATCGCCACCAGGGCGGCCCCGGCCTGCCCGGCCGGGATGATATTGACTGACAAAACGCACTGCCCAAGCCGAAAGAAACCGCCTGCCGCCAGCCGTTCGAGCAGTTCAAGTGGTGACCGGCCCCGCGCGCGGGCGCGGCGAAAACGGTATAATGTCCCCCGATTTACGACAGACCACGGCGAGCGTGAAAACAGCATGGCCACCAGATTATCTCAGACGCGAATTCGCTATTTTGTATTTTGAGGGCTGACCCCAACTGTCCTCCCAACTGTCCCCAACTGTCAGCGTTCAACCGCAATCGTGCCACAGGTGATAGATCGTGATGTCGGTAGCCTTCCCCTTCTTGTGCTGCCAAGGGAAACCGCGGCGATGCTTGCTGATGTGAACAGGCTCTGCATGAGCGTCTGCTGTCGCGTCAGATGCGCGACAAGCCTGGGGCAGTTGGACAGTAGCGAGTGAAGTCCTGCGGTCCGGCTCGTCCATGGCGGGAATCAAATTATTGGCAATGGTTCTGCCATCGCGAGCATAGGCGAGCATCATGCCTTCCTGCATGGCCCATGCGTAATCGCCTTGGACGAAGCGGATAAGGCCATCATCACAATACTTGCTTCCAGCGGGGTGTGTGCTGTCCACAGGTTTGCATTCGACGAACAGGGCGTCATACTCGGACACAACCATGCGTGGTTTTGCCTCATCGTGGCGGAGTCTGAAGCACAGGTCGGGCGCCTTGGCGAGATGGGTCCCATCATAATTCGCAAATTGGCCCTGTCGGCCGACGAAATCGTAGGTGCGTTTGTTGAAACCGGGAATGCTGCCGGTTTGCCGAAGGTCGTTCTCAATGACTGCACACAGGGCGGCTGTTACCGGGTCTTCCTTGGCTTCCGCGAGTCTGAACTTCTGTTCCCGCAATAGCTCAAGTGCGCGACACAACACTCGCCGGATGAGCAGAATCATCGGAAGTTCGAGTCGCGGGTGCGGAAGCTGATAGCTTTCCGGCGACACGCCGACCGTGAAGAATCCCCTTGACGCGGCTGCGTTCATGCTTCCTCCGGCAGGCCGCATGCGCCGAGATGTTCTCGGATGATGTGCTGCGAGCAGAGGCGGGCTCGCGTCACCGTCCACCACCTGCGCTGATTGAGCAGTCCCAGCAAGAGGCCGCTCTTCTTTGGCGCGTGTACGATGATCCGGCTGCACCCGCGTTGATTGGCCGCTTCCATTGCCTGCCGCATCAGATTGGGATTGACCTTGACCGTTTCCGCCTTGCGAGAGACCGACAGAAGGAACCACGGTTCACGCCATGTGTCGCCTTGAGGCGTTGCCTCGCGAACAGCGACGTGCTCGCCGCAAACGTCGAAATACGGCTCCAGCGATTCGTGTAATGCCGTTACGAAATCGGCGCGCGTATCGCGAGTTGTGCAATCGAGTGTGGCCCGCCCTGCGCGGCGATACGAGGCGGCGGAGAACAGTGTGTCTTTGGCGACCTGCACGGCATGGGTATCCAGGCCGTAGAGGTTGAAGATGAACTCGTTCAATTCGATCCACAGCTTCTTGTTCTTGGCGTTCTTCTGGAGCCGCTGCGCGAGACTACGTATCTTGGATTTGTCCGTGGCGCTGAGTCCCGCGATGTCGGGGAATGGCAGTGCGTCGAACTCTTCCTTGTTGAACGTTTGTCGATCGAAGCCGCTACGACGGCTTGTCATCAGGCAGAAGTACGAAAAAAGCGTCGAATGTGGAAGGAGGTAAATGAGCGCGGCCAGCGTCTCCGCCTCTGGGTGTCCGGCGCAGGAGTAGCCGTAGTAGCTCTGGGAAAAGGCAATCTCGCGATCCGAGAGATAAGCACGAGGCGACTTTTCATCGTCTCCGGGAGACTGCGGAATGATGACCAGTGGCGGTTGAAATAGATGCTCTGTCCTCGGGCTTAACGCCGACCGCACTCCGTAACGATCGAAATAGGTAATCAACTCATCGAACGGAATTACAAACTCGCCAGCCTTCCGTCGAAAATCAAGCAGATTGGCAAGGTATGCGGCGGGCTTTTGGGAGAGCCCAGCCGATCGATTATATCCTTGTCCTGTTTTGGCTCTAGACTTGTCCCAGGCCTTCCAAGTGCTAGCCAGTTTTTCGGGAGAAGAATTCTTGATCGCCTCCACTACCTCCACATCGAGCCACGTTCCGAGCGACAACGTTTTGAGCAACCACGGTTGCTCCTCAACGCGCGCGGCGCTTATGGGATGCGCTACTTCATAATCAATGCGGAAACGGCCACCGCTGTTAAGATCGGGTTCGTAGCTGGGTGTGGCATAGTGGAAGCGGTGGTCGGGGCCTGGCATCCTGTTGCGAGCGAAGAACACACAGAAGGGCATGTCAACACCCTTCCAAACGGCGGTCTTCCGCAAGTCGGCCCCGTTGATGAGTCCCGTCACCTGTATGCTTCGCAGGATTGCTCGCCATGCTTCAAAGCCATTGCCTGTGGTGCGGCCGAAAAGCCGCGCGGGCATCGCAAGTGCGATAACACCGTCTGGCTTGGCCCACTCCATCGCCCGCCACAAGAACGGAAGGTCCGGATCGTTGTCCGGGTTCACGTAGGGGCTGGGCAACCCGTCAACGCCTCGCGCCTCTAAGACACGTCGGCCAATCCTTGTGAACTTGTTATTGATCGCAGTGATCGCAGCCCTGCATTTTCTCGTTTCGGCCGGGTCTTCGCCCTTTTTCTTCGTATGGCGCAGTCGGGTCCACGGCGGATTGCCAATAACGATATCGAAGGCTTTGTCGAATTTGGGCTGGACCTCCGGTCCGAGACTACCGAGCGGAAAGAGGTTAGATTCCTTATCGGCATCGTCTTGGTCGCCGAAACGATGGAGCACTTCAGCACGGAGGTTTCGCGGGAACTTGAGCGCACGCGGCGGTCGCGGGGATGCGTTGAGTTCGATGGCGGTTATGTAAAGCGACAGTGCGGCCAGGCGGAGTGCGGCTTCGCTTATGTCAAAGCCGCGGAGTTGTTTGTATAGGATATCCTGAATCGCGGCGGTGTTTGGCCGCCGGTCGTCCTTAACCCAACGCTCTCGAACGAGACGGCGGAAGGCGAGCACGAGGAAAATTCCCGCCCCGCACGAGCTGTCGAGCACCTTCGCGCTGGCAGGATTGTCCACGGCGGCAAACGCCTGATCGACCATCAGGTTTGCTATGGTGCGTGGTGTGTAATGGACACTCGTCTCGCGAGCGGTGCGTGGAGCGGCACGATGGCTGA
>JAUWQU010000058.1 GCA_030610965.1 Phycisphaerae bacterium | reverse complement strand
GACGAATGGGCGCACCCAGCCACATGGCCACGCATGCAAGCATCGCAAGCGTCGTTGGCTCAGGCGCAGCCGAACCATGCACAAAGAACACCAGGTCACTGTTCAGCAACGTGCTTGCCCAGTTGCCGCTATACATAATGGCGTGATGGCCGCCGCAAACCAGATGGCCCTGCCAGGATGCATCTGCGTTGCCTGCGCCCTACGCGCGTAGACGCCCTTCTGGTGCGGATATCCACCGAGTTGTTGAGAACGTCATATGCCATGCTCGGAAGGTGCGGTCGCCGGTGTATCCGGTGACTGTGCAAGACGAACCGACAACTGAGCGACCCGTCTGCCCAGGTTTCGAGCAGTGCTCAAGCCATCTTGATCAGCTTCAATTCCGCCGGGGCCGCCGCTGAAGAGCGCTGCGCCAAAGTGGGCCGAATCCCTGCCTTCGCTCACGCAGATCATGTCGTGGCAGAGCATCGCCGCCCGAACGGACTGAAGGGTCAGTTCCTGCCCCCCATTGCGGACACCGCCGACGGCCAGCACGCCGCCGACCTTGTCCCGCAGGAGCCAGCCGTTGCGGCGGAACATAACGCAACGGTCGAGGAATGCTTTGCACTGGGCCGTCATGCCGCCGAAATAGACGGGCGTGCCGATGATGATGCCTCCTACCTGGGGGTCCGACAGTACCGGGATAAGCTCGCCGAAGTCGTCTTCCCAGCGGCAGATCAACTCCTGCTTGCAGGTGCCGCACGCGGTGCAGGGCCCGATTTCCTTGCCGGCCAACTCGATCAGTTGAACTTCGACCTGGGGGCTTGCTTCCTTGGCTGCCTTCAGGCAGACCTGCATGGCCTTGAACGTTGACTGCCCCCGGCGGGGGCTACAGCAAATTCCGAGGATACGCGTGCTCATGGAGTCCTCCGCAATCTACGGCCCTGCATTCGACCTTTGCCTTTGCCGCGTCCGCCGACGGTCAAGCCGCCAAGTTCCGGGAACTTCTTCCGCATAACGTCGAACACAAACGCAGGCGTCGCGCCGTTGGCTTCGGCCACTTGAAGGAGGGAATCGCTCGTGCCACCTACGCGGAACCCGCTGTCCCGAAGGGTTTGTGCAAGATCGTCCGCGAGGACGCCGGTGTGTTGCTGGATATCCTTAAGCGTCAGCAATTCCGCCTGCCGAAATGGTGCCCGCGGTAGTGTTTCTGCCCAGTAGGCCTTGATGAGGTCGCTCCCTTGGACCAATTGCCGAGCTGGCGCCAATCCCATGACGGCGGCAGCCGACAAGCCGCCGACCAACACGCCGGCTACCAGCAGTTCCTTCCATAGATTGATTCCACGCCGCAACTGAGAGTGGGCGTAGCTCCACAGCGGCCGCCAGTTGAAGCAAAGGTGCAGGGCGCCGAAGAACATGAAGATCGTGCTTGTCACGATGTGCATCGCGACCCACTGCTCACGCCGGAGATTCAGGCAAGTCCAACCGGCCCAGTTCGCATCTCTCGCGCGCGGGGCTAGATACAGCACCACGCCTGAGATGGTCATTGCCAGGAAGGACAAAGTGACCACGAATGAGGTCAACCCGCGAGAGTGAAGCCTTCGCCTCTTGATTGTCTTGGAGTTGCTCATCCTGGTCATCGTCCGGCTCCTCATTCCCGGTGCTTTACAGTAACAGCGCGGCGGCAAAAACAACAGTCGTCCACAGCCCGCTCTTGTCGCCCTCGGGGGGCGGGCAGGGCGGAAAGCGATTGTGCCCGTCAGCCGGCCTTGCCGATCTCCCGGAGGGCGGACGCTAGCATCCGTGCCCCCGAGTCGACGATCTTTCTGCACGTGTCCTTCTTCACGTGATCCTTCAGGGCGGCCATTCCTTCCGGCGTGGTGAGGTCCAGCCCGCTGAGCCGCCGGCACTCGACGCATCCGTGCTTGCTTGCGAAGTCCTTATAGAACTTCCCGACATGGCCCCAGGCTAGCGTGCGCTTCTTGACGTAGTCCGAATGCCGGCCGGCAATGGCCAGGCTAATCACCATCGATGCGCAGATGACCACGCTGCAGACATCGCCTTGCAAGCCAATGCCGCCGCTGAGGCCCAGAGCGATGTCCGGGATCAACTCGCTTTCGATACCCAGGGCTTTGCACCCCGCGGCCAGGATCGCCTCCCCGCAGGTCTTCTTACCGAGCAGGAAGACACGCACGGCTTCCCCGGCCAGGGCGTCTGGGCTCGAGTCGGTTTTTCCCCGGCCGGCATCGGCCGCCAAGGCAGCTCTGCCCAAAGCGACGATGCCGGTTCCCGCGGCCAGCGATCCGAGCCCTGCCCTGCAGAAATCGCGCCTGTTCATCTCCGGTCTCCCAAGAGTGGTTTCGCAAACGAAAGTTCCATGGATCCATAGCCTCACCGCCCGCGGCTGCGCACACACTCCCCGCATCCCCTGCCAGGCCCATTGAAAACGGGCACAAACCAGGGTCCGCAGATCTTCCTATACCCGGATTCCAACCACGACGGCCGGACCCGGGCCTGGCTCGGCCGGGCTGCCGCTACGCCTTGAGCTTCTTGTCGATCATAGCCAGGAACGTCGCGGCATAGGGCTTGCCCACCACCTTCTTGCACTTGGTGAACATCTTGCAGCCGGTGCCGCAGTAGTCGATCTTCTTCATGGCAGCGCACTTCAGGACGGGGCAGGGCTTCTTCTTGACCATCTCTGCACTGGCCTCTTTGCCCGACGCACAGCCCTTGCACTTGCCGGCCTTCATCAGCGGGCAGGTCTTGCAGGCCAGCCCGCAGGCGCCGATCATGGCCGGCTTGGCCTCGGCGCCCATTGCCACCGAAGCGCCCAATATGCCAGCCGTCGCGGCCGCAGATGCGCCCGTTGCCAGGAAGTTCCTTCGCGAAATACCCATACTTGTTCTCCTTTCATTCTGGGTCGCCCAAGCCGTTTGGCGGGGACCGTAGCCATGTGTTTCACGAGAGCGGCGCACACGCGCCGCTCCATGAACGCCGTGATATATTTCCTATCTCCGACCGCCCTCGGGGCCTCGCTGCCGTGCGAGCCCGTCGGTCTGGGGGCCATATTCGCCGGTCGTCATGGTCGCACAGAACGGTTTGGGAAGTTCGGGGCGTTCCATGAACTTACCGACGGCCTTCGCCTTTATCTGCCCGTCCTGGACGATTTGGGCCTCAACAACGTGCAGCGGAGCCTGCGAGCGGGTGATGTGTGCATGTACCACCAGCGGCGCGTCCAGTTCAACGGGATGTCTGAAGCGCACGGTGATTTCGGCCGTCACCGCCGTGATGCCGTGGGCGAACAGGCAATTCGTCATCGCGCCGTCCAGAAGACAAGACGTGACTCCGCCGTGCAAGAAGCCTTCATAGCCCTGGAAATGGGCCTTGCACTCGAAGCGGGCCTCAACGCCGTCGTCGCGCAGTGAGAAGTGAAGGCCGAGCCCGCATTCAGCGGCCTGGCCGCACACGACGCACAGTGGGTGCGCCGCCTGGCGCGTTTGCTCCAGAACGCCTTGGGCGGGTTCAGTGGTCACAGATATTCTGGCCCACTTCCAGCGTGCCGGCAAGGTACGCGGATACAACATCCTCAGGCTTTTCGCCCGGCGCGCCGACGACCACCTCGATCCCGCTCTGCGAGAACAGGCCTTGTGCCCGCTGGCCCATGCCGCCTGCGATGATGGTATTGGCCCCTTGCTCGTGAAGCCAGCGGGGCAGCACGCCAGGCTCGTGCATAGGCGGCGTCAGGTAGCTGGTGCCGGTAATGGCCTTGCCGGCCTCGTCCACTTCCACGAGAGCGAACTGTTCGCAGTGGCCAAAGTGCATGCAGAGCTTGCCGTCGGCCAGGGGAATCGCGATCTTCATCTTCTTGGTCTCCTTGGGCTGGCGAACCTGCCTGCCGGTCAGGCAGGTGGGATCGAGGCCGCCCTCTTCCTTGGTGTGGTTCAGAATCGGTTCAATGACACATGCGAACGCCTTGGCTGCGGAGCTATCAGCGAAGGACTGCACGAAGGGTTTCCCGGCGTCACCGGAGGCGACGATCAGTGGATCAAGCGGGATGCGGCCAAGGAATGGCACGCCCATCTCTACGGCGAGTTTCTCACCGCCGCCGACCTTGAACAGGTCCACCTGTTTGCCGCAGTGCGGGCATACCAGACCGCTCATGTTCTCGACGATGCCGGCCACGCGCAGGTTGAGCGTCTTGCAGAAGGACACGCTTCGCCGCACGTCGGCGATGGCCACCTCCTGCGGCGTGGTGACGACAACCGCCCACGCGCCCTGGCCGACCATCTGCGCCACGGCCAGCGGCTCGTCGCCCGTGCCGGGCGGGGAGTCGATCACCAGGTAGTCAAGCCGGCCCCAATCAACGTCCTTGAGGAACTGGCGGATGACGTTGTATTTCATCGGCCCGCGCCAGATCACGGCGTCGATTGCGCTTTCCAGCAGCATGCCCACCGAGATGACGCACAGGTTGTCGCTGACCTGGATCGGCGCGATGCCGCCGGCCGAATCGGGCCCGAGGCGCTGGCCGTCGAGGCCCAGAATCTTCGGGATGCTCGGACCGTGTAGGTCCACGTCCAGCAGACCGACCTTCTTGCCGGCCCGGGCCAACGAGATTGCCAGATTGGCCGCGACCGTGCTCTTGCCCACGCCGCCCTTGCCTGACAGCACGAGTATCTTGCGGCCGATGCGCTCCATGCGGGTATGGAGTTCCAGTTCCTCCAGTTCGCGCCGGGATTGGTCAACATCACATGCTTCTGTGGACTTCTGGCTCATGGGCTCCTATTGCTCCTGGGCATTCTCGTAACAGGGGATGCAGAAACTCTTTTCTCCGCGCGTCCGCAGGCGAGTGGCCATCACCATCTCGCCGCATTCCTCACAGGGATAGCTCTCGTGGATTCGAGCCGTCGGCGGCAGGGACGCCAACACTTCGGTCCGCAGATCGAAAAACTCCGACGGGTCTTGCGCAAGCATGAACTCGACTTGACGCCTACGTCGCTGGTCCGCGGGAATCTCGCTGATTCCCGGCGGCACAACAGGTGGAAGGCGCAGGCGAACGGACCGGCCGTTGGCTCGCGTGGCGAACGTGAAGACCATCTTGCCGTGGTCGCGGAAGTACAGGTTGCCCTTGCGGAACGTGCAGCCGGTGAGAACCTGAACGGCATCGACGGCGCAGCTCTTGTTCTCCACGATGGCGATCAGTTCCGCATCGCCCGCCCGCCGGGCGGACAGTTCACGCATGCCCAGCTAGGCGGCGCAGTAGCCGATGACCACTCCCCGACAAAGGTGCCCGTGAAACTCCACGCACTGTTTCAGGTCTTCGGGCAGGGGGATATGATTCACACTCTATACTCAATCAGTTTCTTGCGGCGGAGTGGGCTGTAGACGCTCGATCCGTCCGCGAATGCCGGCCAGAACACCTTCCAGGTGCCGGGCATGGTCGCGCAACTGCGTCAACTCCGCCTCGCAATCAGGCGGTCGGCGGACAGGCCAGCCCGCACGCCCCGCTAACCCGATAACCGTCTCATCCGGCTCGGCGGACAGCTTCAGCACGCACAGGCCTCTGCCGCCGCCCGTCATGGGGCCCATTCCTCTCGGGCCGGTTCCGTCAAATCCCGGCATGGTGCTGGCCTCCCGCCAAAGGCAATGACGCCTGCCATCGAGTTGCCACGTGAGTTCCCACGGGCAGCCCCACGTGATCGGCGATCACAGAGCATTTGGCTTTGAATAGAAAGTAGATGTTGGCTGCTTCGTCGCTCAGCGATTCGAAGTTGCCCTGGCCTTTTGCGATGATCATGTCGGCCGAGGCGAAACGTCGCCGGAAATCCTCGCTGCAATCGGCAAGGACCGTGCCCGGCGCGTCTGAGCCGTTGTCGATTGTCTCCACCAGGTCGCACAGCCCGGCCGCCTCGGCGTCTGCCATGACGGCATCGTTCAATATCGGCCCGCCGCGAACAACCACGGTCACCCGTTCGGTCGGCAACTGCTCAATCAGGAGCCGGTCGAACACGATCTCGCCGGCGTTGTCGGCCAGGTACAGGATGTCGCCGGCCACCTCTGCCGCCTGACGGAACTCTTCCACGTCGCCGTGGAGCGGTTCTTCCATCGCGCCGGCCACGGCCCGCCGGGCCTCGTCTTCGGTCAAGCCGCCGTTGACGCCGAGATCGATCACGTTACCGGCAATGGCCAGGTGAAGCGCCACGGCCAGCGGGTCGGCTGCTTCTCGCACCTTCGCAGACAATTCAGGCAGCATGTCCAGTGCCATCCGGTTGAAGCCGTCTTTCGCGGCCCGGTAAGGGTCGTCCACGCCCGTGAGCTGCCGCAGCCGGCGGTGTATCTGCTGCGCGACCACGGGCGGGGACTGGGCCAGGTCCATCTCGACGACCGAGCGAAGCACGTCGCGCAGAATTCGCTCGTGGACAGCGGGGTCGTCCGTCACGAACCGAGCGGCCTCCAGCGTCTGCCTGGCGAAGCAGGGAATACACTCCAAACTCGTGTGCATGCCGGCTATACCCAGCGCCCTTCGACGTCGGCGCCGTTGGACTGCTTGAGTTTGCCCGCCTTGAACTGCTCGACGGCGTCGGCGACCGTTCCGCTCGCACCGGCGTAGATGGCGATGCTGCCGGCCTGGAGCGTGGCGAAGGCTTTCGGGCCGACATGGCCCGTAACCACGGCTTTTGCGCCGAGGTCCACCACGTTCTTGCCGGCCTGGATGCCCGCGCCCTGGGCTGCGTTGAGGTTCTGGCTGTTGTCGGTTGCGGAGAACTCGCCTGTCTCCGTGTCGACAAGAATGAAGTACTTGGCCCGCCCAAACCGCGGATCGACGGAGGAACTCAATTCCTGGCCTTGCGAGGTCACTGCTAGTTTCATGATGTCTCCTTCTTCGGTTAGACCGCTTCGGTTAGACCACTTCGGTTAGCCAGTTGCAAGCGTTGTGCCAGGAGCGGCAAACATCGAACGATAGACTCGTAACATCTGTCCTGAAAGAGTCATATGGAATGGGGCAAGACGGGGGGCGGGCAATGGAGCCAGGGCGGGATGCGATACTACCGTGCAATATGCAATGTTAGCATCGCCTCCCCCGGCCATCGACCTCGGGGGTGTCAATGCCGAGAGTCCTGATCTTGCGATAGAGCGTGCTGACGTTGATACCCAGGTCTTCCGCGGCCAGCTTGCGATTGCCGCTGCGCCGCTGGAGCGTTTCGGTGATGAACAGCTTCTCGAGGGCCTCCAGGCTCAGCGGCTGTCCGTCCCGGACCCCGCGCCCAGAGGTGGGCCGCAACTCCGGCGGCAGGGGGATCAGTTCGATCATTCCCCCGCGACAGAGCACGAAGGCCTGCTCGATGATGTTCTCCAGTTCGCGGACGTTGCCAGGATAATCATGCTCCATCAGTCGGGCGAGCACCTGGTCCGAGACGCCGGCGATGTTTTTTCCCGAAAAGCCCTGGAGTTGATTGAACTTGGCGACCAGGTGGTCGATCAGCAGCGGTATGTCCTCGCGCCGCTTCTCGAGGCCAGGCAGTTCCAGATGCACCACGCGAATGCGATAGTACAGGTCCTCACGGAACTCACCCGAGCGAACCCGTTCGGCCATATCCCTGTTGGTCGCCGCGATCACTCGCACGTCAACAGGAATCGGCTTCACGCCGCCGAGCGGCTCAACGAGGCGTTCTTGGAGCACGCGCAGCAGGCGGACCTGCATCGCCGGTGAGATGTCGCCGATCTCGTCCAGGAAAATCGTGCCGCCGTCGGCCAATGCGAACCGCCCGGGCTTGTCGCGCTTGGCGTCGGTGAACGCGCCGGCCTTGTGGCCGAAGAGCTCGCTTTCCAACAACGCATCGGGCAGGGCCGCGCAGTTGACGGCCACGAAGGGCTTCTTCCTGCGCGGCGAGAGGTTGTGGATGGCGCGGGCGAAGAGCTCCTTGCCCGTGCCGCTGGGGCCCTCGATCAGGACCGTGCTGGAACTCTCGGCGATCTGGGGCAGGATCTCGAACAACTGCATCATGGCTTGGCTTCGCCCGACGATGTCCTCGAAGGTGTACCGAGCTTGAAGCTCCTTTTGGAGCCGCTCGACCTGCGTAAGATCCTGGAACGTCTCCACGCCGCCGACGATGTTCCCGTCGTCATCCTTCAAAATCGCCGTCGCGATGCGGATCGGGATGCGCCGGCCCTGCTGGTTGATGATGTATGCCGTGGCGTTGACGATGGGCTTGCCGCTGTCCGTCGTTCGCCGAAGGGCGCAGTCTTTCTCGCAGATGTTCGCGCGAAACACATCACAGCAGGGGCTGCCTATGGCCTCGTCCCGAGTGACGCCGGTGATACGCTCTGCCGCACGGTTAAAGGCGGTGATCCGCCAGTCGGAGTCCACGGTGAAGACCCCTTCGTTGATCGAATCGAGTATCGTGACCTCCCGCTGAAAGGATGTCCTGATCGCCATCGCTATGGTCCTGTTTTGCCCTGGCACCTTTGACTGCCCATCAATCGTGCATTATAACACTTCCCGATCGTTCAAACCTATCTTTTTGCGCGAATGGCCGCAAAAAAGCAGAGGCGTCCCATGTAATAACCCCACAAAAACCGGGTGGTTGCCGAAAACTCATCGCTGGCACGGCATTTGAACTAAGCCCTTACGTGATGAAGGTCGCGATACCTCAATGGCAAGGCCGGGTCAGCCCGGTGTTCGACGTAGCCGGAAACGTGCTGGTCGTCGAAGTCGATGGTGGCGTCGAGGAGACGCGCCGAGATGTGGTCTTCGACGTGGAAGCCCCTCAGGGACGTGCGGCCCGGCTGATAGAGACCGGGGCCAACGTGCTGGTTTGCGGCGCGATCTCCTGGCCGTTGGAGATGGCCGTCACGGCAACCGGTGTCGAGGTGATCCCGCAGATCTGCGGCGACGTGGAACGCGTGCTGGCGGCCTTCATCGACGGACGACTGGACCAAGGCGCGTTCCTGATGCCCGGCTGCTGCGGCCGGCGCCGGCGTTTCCAGGGCGGCGGCCAAGGTGGTCACCGCGGCGGCCAGTGTTGGCGGAACGGACAGAAAGGTGGTGATGGCGATGCCCAGAGGTGACGGAACCGGCCCGCCCAGTGGCGGCGGGCGAGGACGAGGCAGGATGGGCGGGCCGTTCGCGGCCGGCCCGGGCGGGCAGTGCGTATGCCCGAGTTGCGGGAACAAGGCAGCCCACACACCAGGCCAGCCCTGTAACCAGAAAGCCTGCCCCAAGTGCGGAACAATGATGACCAGAGGTTGATGGAAACCTCGAAAGAGCAAGGAGAATAACAATGCCTAGAGGAGACGGAACAGGCCCGGCTGGAATGGGCCCAATGACAGGACGAGCGGCGGGATACTGCGCCGGTTACGCCGCCCCCGGATACACAAACCCAGTTGGCGGACGAGGCCTCTGGGGCATGGGACGTGGCGGCGGCGGAGGAGGCCGAGGCGGTCGCGGCTGGAGAAACCAGTTCTACGCGACCGGCCTGACCGGCTGGCAACGGGCCGCCGTGAACTACCCCGCCTTCGGCGGCGTTGTGCCGCCCGCGGCCCCTTACCCTTACCCAGCCCCAGTCGCGCCGGCGATGGGCGGCGAGCAGCAACTCGACGCGCTCAAGGGTCAGGCGGAGTACTTCGAGGACGCGCTGGAAGGCATCCGCAAGCGGATCGGGGAGCTCGAGGCCAAGAGCAAGAAGGAATGACAGCCAACGCTGCCAGTTGATCGAGAGGCCAGTCGCCGGGGTGACGTGCAGAGAAGCTGCCGAGGCCCCGGCGACTGCTCTTTGTGCCAAGAAAGGAACCCGAGATGATAATCGCAATCACAGCTACAGGGGCGGACCTGGAAGCCAATGTGGACCCGCGTTTTGGCAGGTGTCCATATTTCCTCGTCGTGGAAACGGACGACCTTAACTTCGAGGCTGTCGAGAACCCCAATATCATGTTGGGCGGCGGCGCGGGCATTCAGTCGGCCCAGCTCATGGCCGCCAAAGGCGTCAAGCACGTCCTGACCGGCAACTGCGGCCCCAATGCCCACCAGACGCTCTCCGCTGGGGGCATAGGCGTCATCGTCGGCTGCTCGGGGCCGGTTTCCAACGTCATCGAGCAGTACAAGGCTGGGCAGTTCACCGCCACGGGCGAGCCCAACGTTGCCACCCACTTCGGCATGGGCGCAGCTTCCCCTGATGCGGCAGCCCCGAACACAGGTGCAGCTCCAACGTTCGGCCCGGGCATCGGACAGGGCGGCGGACGCGGCATGGGCGGGGGCGGCGGACGCGGCATGGGCGGAGGCGGCGGACGTGGCATGGGCGGAGGCGGCGGACGTGGCATG